>CAZISU010000547.1:0-4960 GCA_964541935.1 uncultured Planctomycetaceae bacterium
GCGGGTGGACGACATTGACGCCACGCTGCTGGCTACAAATTGGACAAGTTCAACAACGGCAACGGTGCCCGAGCCGGGAACAATCACATTGCTGTTGAGCGTAATCGGCTCGTTATTCCTGGCATTTTATCGACGCAAAAGGTAAATAACCTGCATTTGGACAAAACGAACTTTCAAGAAAGGAGGGTGCTGCTGATCGAGGCGATCTCCGTGTTACCGAGAGCGAACAGAGAAGGGCTACGAAGTAGAAAGAGAAAGAGGCGTAGAGAGAAGAGGCTGTCGGGTGCCTGAGCACCGCGAAGATGGGATTGGACCGATTCCGATCCAACTAATATGCTACTTGTGCCGTTTGGCGGACAATAACCTCAGAATGGTTCTGAGTCTCGCAAACGGTTACCAGGCCTTCAACGAGGAGAACACATTATGAAAGTTTCTGTTGCAATATTGACAGCATTGGCTGTATTGATGCTGGCGACCGGCGCCGTGCAGGCGTATACGGTCACCCACAGCACGCTGGGTACGCTGTTCTCAGACGACATGGAAGGTCCGTACTTCCAAGCCGAAGTCGGTTCCTGGGGACAGCTTAACGATGGCACCAACTTATTGGCGTTCACGAGAATGAAAACTGGTGCAACGTCGGGCGGACCCTCGGCGGCCGCAGTCGGCAGTGATTACTTGGAGGTGAGTCGCGATCTTACCGCAACGAGGATGCAGGAGGCCATTTTAATCCAACCAGTCAGTAGCGGAACGCTTGACATCGAGTGCCGGTACTGGGTAAACAACCCTTGGCCGCAGATCGTGGCACTAGATAATGCCATTGGCACTAGTCCCGGCTTTGGGATTGCCGGTATTACAAACAGTGCTACCCTTAGCCAACCAAACTGGCACGATTATGCGAACAGCACCACTACCGGCGCTCCGATCAGCACGGCTCAGTGGAACCTGTTCCAAATGCACGTCGACCTGGATGCCAACAACTACCAGATTACGGTGACTCCCAGCAGTACTGGTGTACCAGTTGTCGGCAACGTCGTTAACACCATGGATGGGACAATCGGCAGGGTCGGAATCCAGTTTCACGACACCGCGAAGAAGTTTTACATGGACGCCGCTCCGGGGGCGGCTGCGGGCGCACCGCCGGAGGGCTTAGCCTGCTCCGCCGACACGTACATACAGAACAATACGCCCGACACCAATTATGGCACCGGCGATGGTATATATGTCAAGTCCTGGGGCGGTGGCCCCAACCGTAAGGCGTACTTAAAATGGGACATCTCCTCGCTCACCGATCCGGTGGCGACGGCGAGAATGGAAGTCCAGAAACTATGGGATTCAGCCTCGATTGAGAATTCGATGGAAGTCTATGTGCTCAACGACGGGGACGTGGGCGAGGGCTGGGCCGAAACGGGCATAACCTGGAACAACGCGCCGGGTAATGTCACAACGTCGGGCCAGGCCGTCGACCCGACGCGCACCACGTATTTGGGACAGATGCTCTTGCAGCCTGGGGGTGTGGATGATCCGACAAGAGCGGGCGACATCGTGACCCTGTCGAGCCAAGCGCTGATCGATGCCATCAACGCCGACACGGATGGCAGCTTGACTTTGTTGTGCGCCATAACCGACGAAGAGGGAACCGGTATGTCCTTCGGTAGCAAAGAGGATACCAACGGGAATGGCAATTATTGGACCCCGGCCTTTGCAGCGCCCAGGCTGATCACTGAGCCCGTACCGGAACCAGGAACATTGTGTCTGCTGGGATTCGGATTGCTAACGTTAATAGTCGTCAGTAGGCGTCGCAGTCGCTGAGGCAACGTGCCTAAGCAACCGCGGCATGGTTTTATCGCTGAAACGGCAGGACATATCCCCGCGGGAACGGCTAGCCGGAACTAGGGCCGTTCTCCGGGGGTGCCTGTCGCGTTTTTTAAGATGTGAGGAGTCGATAATGAAGAGATACAGTGGCGGCATGTCTCGGGGTTTTACCCTCGTGGAGCTTCTAGTGGTGATCGCGATCATCGGCATTTTGATTGCGTTGCTGTTGCCCGCTGTGCAGGCGGCCCGCGAGGCCGCACGGCGGATGCAGTGCAGCAATAATCTCAAGCAGATGGGCCTAGCCCTGCACAATTATCATAGCACACACAGGGTATTCCCCCCTGGATCGCGACCAGGACCGTACCTAGCTTCGAACCGAAGCTGGGTTAGGACGGGCCTCAATTGGAAGACATCGATTCTTCCACTATTAGAACAGAACACCATTTTCGACAAACTGGACTTTGAATATGGAGTGTTCGCCAATGACTGGTATAATAACGAGATTCTTAATGGCATGATTGTATCGACCTATAAGTGCCCATCCAGTCCCTTCGATCCTCTGCTCGACGACGATATCGGGTCCGGGCCAGAAGAAGGCGCCCAAAGGCACGATTACGCTGGTATCGCCGGTGTCTATCCCGACCCGTCCGACCGCGGAGCCGGCACCTGCTTCCAAGCGAACTATGGATGGATTTGTAACAATGGACTGCTGCCGGTGAATGAACAGAAGTCTATCCGCGACGCCACGGACGGCACTTCCAACACGATCCTGGCCGGCGAGCAATCCGGCACGATCGGTGTCATTGTCGATGGCGTGCTCGCGCAACATCCCGTCCGCAACAACTATGCTGGCGGCTGGGCCGGCGCAAATGCTGGTCCCATCAATTCGGTGACTAATCCGGGTGGCAGCTTTGCCAGTGCTTACTACCACGGCTTGACAACACTTCGCTGGGCACTAAACGCCAAGACGGCCGTCGTGGGCTCCAGTGACGCGGCCTATATGAACAACACCGTGCTCAATGCCTCACACCCGGGAGTCGTGCAGGTTGTTTTGGCCGACGGCAGCGTGCGGGCGTTGAATGACGACATTGAAATGGTCACACTGCAGCGGCTTTGCTGTGCCGATGACGGCGTGCCGCTGGAAGGATTTTAGATCATAGGCCGGGTAATAACCCGGCAATAGACCGATTGGCAACGAAAATGCCGGGTTATAACCCGGCCTACAGGAGGCTGATATTGTACACTAAGCAATGCACGACAAGTATGCGAACGGGTATTTCCATGGGGCTCTTGGTGTGTGTTTCCTGGTCCATCGGCTGCGGGCCCGCCGAGCCGCCCAGCGGCTCGGTCTCGGGCAAAGTGATGTATAACGGCCAACCGCTTACGTCCGGGATTGTCACCTTGGTCAACGAAAATTCCGGCGTGGGAGCCAGCGTTGAAATTGACTCTTCCGGCGGATACCACATCCAATCGATTCGGACGGGCGAGTACGACGTGGCCGTTTATAATCGGCCGCCGCCACCGGGCGGAAAGTTTGTTAAACTCAATATTCCCGAAAAATATCAGGACCTCCAGACCAGCGGGTTGATCGTGACGGTCAAGGAAGGCGAAAACACGGCCGATTTGCAACTATGACCCACACACGATTATCCGACACTACGACGACGAGGACATATAGTGAGAGTTTCTGGCGCAGCATTGATAGCATTGGCCGTGTTGGGGATGGCAACCGGCTTTGCACAGGCGTATACGGTCACCCACAGCACACTTGGTACGCTGTTTTCGGACGACATGGAAGGAAACTTCCAAGCCGAAGTCGGCTCCTGGGGAACGACTAACGATGGTAGCAACTTATTGGCGTTAACGAGCATGAAAACCGGCATAACCGTGGGCGGCCCCACGGCGGCCGCGGACGGCAGTAATTACTTGGAAATGCGTCGCGATACTACCATGGCGAGATGGCAAGAGGCCATTCTTACCCAACCAGTCAGCAGCGGAACGCTTGACATCGAGTTCAACTACTGGATCGACAACATTGGGCCGCAGATCGTGACACTAGATAACGCTGTTGGCGCTTTGCCGTCCACGACGGGTACTACGGCCAGTATTATGTGGTCGAACTTGTGGGCGCCCGGCGGAGGCAGCGACACCGTCTGGTACGATTGGTCTAACGACAACTATGACAGTTTGATCAGCGCGGGTCAGTGGAACAAGTTCCAAATGCATATCGACCTGGACGCTGACACCTACCAGATTTCGGTGAATGACACTCCCGGTGCCGTCGTAAACACCATGGATGGAACGATCGGCAGGGTCGGACTCATGTTTCACAACACCAATCGCCAGTTTTACCTGGACGCCGCACCGGGGACGGCCCCACCGTTGCCGGGCTTGCTCTGTTCTGAAGACACTTACGCAGAGAGCCTGACGGCAGCCAACACAAATTTTGGCGACAATGATACTGTCCATGTCAAGGCATGGGGCGAGGGCGTCAGACGCAAGGCTTATCTAAAATGGGATCTTTCTTCGGTCACCGAGCCAGTGACGGAGGCTACCCTGCGGCTTCAGGGTGCCTATAATTCAGTATCCGGAACGGGATTGTCTGGCGACATCTATTTGCTCAACGACGGCGATGCGGGCGAGAACTGGGACGAAATGACCCTGACCTGGAACAACGCACCAGCCAATAACACCTCAAACAATGGCTTCTCCCCAACACGCAGTACGTATTTAGGAAATATTCCTTGCTCGGATCCGCTTACTGTGGGCGACTATTGGTACATGTCTAGTCCGGCGCTTGTGAATGCCATCAACAACGACACGGATGGCAACTTGACCTTGATGATGGCCACGCACGTCGAGGGGCCAACCGGGCCGTCGTTCGCTTCCAAAGAGGACCTCGACGGGAATCCCGCCCAGGGTTGGACCACGCCGTTTGACGGTGCCCGGCTGTTCCTGGACGAAGACCCCATTGAACCGGAGCCGGAGCCGGAGACTGGGCTCGAACGTGGCCACCAGATTCTGCTTAAGAGGGGGCTGCAGATTCAGGCACTGATTTTCGACAAGCCAGTGGGAGGCTTCGATCAAAGCACCTGGGCGGACTCCGGCTTCACGACCATGAATTTCTGGTGGGAAACTGGTATGGCGC
>CAZISU010000548.1:0-4950 GCA_964541935.1 uncultured Planctomycetaceae bacterium
TTCTTTTTCTCTCAGACGTTTTCGCTGCTTCGGAGGACATTAGATATCCGGACCTCTCAGTCTACATAATGTGAGCCGGGCTGTTCCACCCAGCGTTATGCCGGCAGAGACTGTTGCCAACTATGCATCATTGTAGAGTCGATGCACCCCGTGCGAAAAGGGGGCCGTTTGTATACTGTTCAACGCCATCGAGAGGAGTTATTCTGAAAAGAGACAATTAGAGGGCAGTCCTTTCGTGTTTTTTTGATAGTGGAAGTGCAATCATGTTCAGCGCCAATCGCATCAAACTGCTGGTCTATCTCACGGCCTTTGTCTGGCTAACTTTTCATGCCTCGCAATCGTGGTCTCAGGGCCGTGGGCTGCAAGATATCCGCAAAGGTGCGGCCGCCGTAGGCAAACAAAAACCGATGCCGGTCAGCCCGCAGGGAAAAATCGAGGCCATCAAGATCGGGTTGGTCAAAATCGGCGCGGCCACCGGCGACTCCTGGTTGGTGCAAATCCCTCGCTCGGCCGAGATCCACGTGCTTGGCTCCGCAAAGCCCAGCTTCCTCCGCCCCGGGCAATACGCTCGCTTCAAGGTGAAAATCGACAAGCGAGGCATGGCCCAAGAAAAAGTCGCCCAGATGACAATCTTCACACCCACCAAGTCGAGCGTCTTGGGGCTATTTCCCGAAAGCGGTTTTTCCGGCGGACCCGACGCGGCAATGGAAAGCGAGACTGCAACCACCAAAAAGAAAAAAGGCCGTAGTAAGGGCAAAAAACAACCACTGCAAGCGTCCACCTACGAAGTCAACGGGCAGCTCGGCGGCGTGAAACGCAACGGCCAGTGGATGATCAACACCCCACACGGCAACATCACCTTCGAATTGGCAGAAGATATAGCCATTTCGGTCGACCTGGCCAATTACAGCTTTGCCAAGCTGGGCGACTCTATCTCCTGTTCCGGCTTGCAAAACGGCGAACGTACCGCAACGGCCAGTTCCGTTGAAATCGAACTTACCGAACCGCTGGCCGGTGTTGAAAAGAAGGGCAAACTCTCGCGTCGAAGCAAGTCGTCGAAGAGCCGCAAGTCGAAGTCGGATGGAGATGAATCCGAACAAGACGCCGATAATGACGGCAACGATAAAGAGAAGGCCGACACTGAGAAAAACGACGCCGAGCAGGACGAAAAGTTGGCCAAGCTGCTGGAGCCCAAAGGCAAGTACGCCACCGGCGAGAGCCTCGATCTAACGATCAAGGGTGAGAAAATAACATTCGGCGCCTCGACCCAGGGGCCTTCACTCACTTTACAAAAACGTTTCGGTCGCCCCAAAAAGACCTACGCAAAAGGCACCGTCACCGCGGCCGATGGAGCCGCTGGGACACCCAGCCAGTGGAAAGTCTGGATCTGGGGATCGGTCAAAGTGGCCATCGACAAAAGCGGCAAAGCTCGTTTCTATTCGTACGAGAAGTAGTTGAGATAAACACTGCTATTACTAACCCGAAGCGTAAGCGAGGGCACCTGAGAGCTTGTGAATAAATTGAACCCGCGGGCGAAACACCGAAAATTCAGTTGTTCCAAGAGCAAAAAAACGCTGCTAAAAATTTTGTTTAGCCCGGTCGCTTGCGACCGGTGTACGTCGAGTGGGATTTGATTTATTCACAAACTCTGACATTTCCCATCGCCTTCAAGGCCCTCGCTTGCGCTTCGGGTTAGTATTTCAAGCGAGAATTTAGGCTCGTGCGTAATCCGCACTAGAGCAGCTAGAAAAATCGCCAATCTCGACGCGATTTACTCATCTTGCCTGCCTTGCCGCGTGCTGCACAGTATTTTCTTACAAAAAAGCCCCTCTGGCGGACGAATCTCGTCTGGACTCCTATGGCAGAATATGGGTAAACTACGCCGCTTGAAAAATTACTCGCGGGTGGGCTCTTATTTCTTGGCCCGCCCCGTCGAAAGGTTCAGGAGGAACCGCTATGTGCGCAATGAAGTTTCGGTGGTTGGCAAAAGCCTATTCGTTTTCCATGTTTGCGGTTGTTACGACCATGCTTTTGGTCGTGGTGGGAGTACCTTCGCTAGCCACTGCGGACGGTATGTCTTCCGAATTGGTTCTCAACAGTCCAAACGACAAACAAATGACTCCGATGGCGCAAGAGCAGCCCGCGGAGCCCGCTAAGCCAAAAACATCCGAACCGGGGATTCTGCCCGAAACATCCAGCGATGATTCTTCGGACATCAGCACACTGACACTTGTCCCCAAAGATATCAAGCCGGTTGACAAACCCGACCGGATCCAGCAGCCGATTGCTGTTGAGGAGCCTCAGCAGGCATCTCAACCCTCCAGCGAGACACAACCGCAAGCGGTCGCGCCACAAGCGGTCGTGGCCGATTCGCCCGAGCGGTCTCTGGAGCCGATTCCCGAACAGAAGCTGGTTGGCCCGCCCAATATCGAAGCGGCCAGTTTCAAGGGCGTTACACCCGGGGTGACAACTTTTGAGCAGCTCGAACAGGCCTGGGGAGCTGCCCGCGAGATCCGCACGGTTGGTCGCCAGAAGGTTTTGCTTTTCGCCGTGGGGCCCTTCGAACAAGTCGAAGTGGCCGTGGGCGGCGACAAGGTAGGTTCGATTGTAATCCAGCTCGAAAAGCCTTTCCCGGCCGGAGCGGTTATTAAGCAGCTACAATTGAGCAACGTTAGTCCAGTGTTTATTTCCAACGAATTGGGCGACGTTCTGGGCCAGGCCTTTCCCGAGCGGGGCGTGATGTTCGCATTCGTGCAGAACCACGAACCGGGCCGGCCCTCGATGCAAGTCGACAAGATCGTACTCGAGTCGATTGACGCCGAAGCCTTCATCTTGCGGGCCGAAACCAATATCGACAGCCACTACGAACGAACGCTCGCCGATCTCGACGTGGCGGCCCAACTGACGCCCCAAAACGCCAAGGCCCAGTGGCTTCGCTCGCGCGTGCTCACGGCCATGGGCAAGACCAAAGAGGCGGTTGCCTCCGCCAAAAAGGCCGTGCAGTTCGCTCCCGAAAATCCGCAGTATCGTATAGCCTTGGCCAAAATCCTTGCCCCGGCGGGACAGCTCAAAGAAGCAATCAAACACGCCGAGGTAGCCGTAAAAAACAGCCGTCACCGCCCGCACATCAAGGCCGCAGCCCTGTGTTTGCTGGGCGATTTGCTTTCGTCGGGCGATAAACCGGACTTCAACGCCGCCATCAAGTACCACATGGCGGCTATTAAGACGGCCGACCCGCTCTCGGTCGATCGACACCCGGCCATCCGCCTGGCCGCCAAGGAAGTGCTGATCGAAGCGCACCTGGGCGCGGCAAGCGATATCGCCTGGGGTGGCTGGAGCCAAAAAGAAAAAGCCGTGGCGAAGTGGAGCCAACGTGCGGCCGCGTTCGCCGAAGAACTCATCGCCAACGACGGTGGGGACGAGGAATATCGGTTCCGTGTCGCCACGCGAACCCTGGCGGCCTTTGTGGGTGTTAAAGGCGGACTCGATCCGCAACGATATGCCCAAGATGCCGTGCGGGTGGGCGACGAGTTGATAGGCCGCACAACCGATGCAGTGCAGAAACGCCAGTTGCAGTGGGATCTGGGCATGGCCATGTTCAACGCCATGCAAGTTGCCCAGGCGCGTAAAGACAACACCATGGCTCTGAAGTACGGCGAGAAGACGGCTGCCTACATGGAAGCGGCTACAGAGCAAGGGCTCGATAACCCCAACTCGAACTATCTGATGGGGCGGCTCTATTTCCGTATCGGCGCCATACATGCCCTGGCCAAAAAGGACCATAAGGCCGCCATATCCTGGTTCGACAAGTCCGTTGGGCTCTTGAGCCAGCCGGTTCCCCCAAGTTCTAAAAACGAACTGGGCCGACATGGCGAAACGTTCGTCAGCATGGGCGTTTCCTATTGGACCACTGGCGAAAAGGAAAAGGCCCTGGAGCTTACCAAGGTGGGCCTGGTGCTGATGAAAGAGGCGGTCGAAGCTGGCTTGCTGAAAAAATCGGCCCTGGCCGTGCCCTACCAGAACCTGGCGGCCATGCGACGCAGCTTGGGTGACGATAAGGCGGCCACCGAGTTCGAACGCTTGGCCGATAGCGTAGCGGCAACCAAAGCAACCAGACATTCGACTGCTCGCAAGAGCACCAAGGCAGCCACCAAGCGTTAACAGCCCGTTGAAAAATGATGCCTGAGAAGCCGAACCGTATTTTGGGTATCGATCCCGGACTGAACATCACCGGATATGCGGTCATCGAATCGAGCGGCAAACGCGTGCGATTATGCGAGGCGGGCGTCGTGCGTGGCACATCGGGCGCCTCGCTCGTGCGACGAGTGGCCGAGATCCACAAAGGCGTGGCCGAGGTCATCGCCGATCTGCAGCCAACTGCCATGGCCGTCGAGGAGCTGTACTCCCGTTATGACCGGCCGCGAACCGCTATTCTAATGGGGCACGCTCGTGGGGTCATATGTCTAGCGGCTGCCCAGGCCGGCATTCCGGTCATCAACTATGCGGCCACCCAGGTAAAAAAAATTCTCACCGGATCGGGCCGCGCGTCGAAAGCCCAGGTGCAAAGGGCTATCCAACTCGAATTGGGCCTAGAATCCCCGCCCGACCCGCCAGACGTGGCCGATGCACTAGCAATAGCCGTCTGTCATCATTATCTTAAAGACGTGCCGGGTGAGTTGAAGAAGTAGGGAGAGCCTCCAGCCTTCCCCCGCTCAACCATACAAAAATATTACTGGGAGAATTCAGCTTTGATAACCAAAATCACCGGCAAATTGTTGGCCTTGCGCGACGAATCGCTCACGCTTGGCGTTGCGGCGTTTGAATACGAGGTGCTGATACCCGAGTTTGCCCGACGCCAGTTGCAGTTGGAACTCAACCGTGAGATCAGCCGGCACACCATCGAATATCTGGAGGGCAACCCCATGCAGGGGCGGATGACGCCCCGCTTGA
>CAZISU010000549.1:0-4945 GCA_964541935.1 uncultured Planctomycetaceae bacterium
CTGTCCGCGCTTTCCTCGAGCACGCACACGATGATGATCGACGTTTTGGTGGGTCTGCTGCCGGTCATGGTGATGGCGATTGTCGTTTTCCGCTGGAGCGCGGTGGTGAAGATGGGGCTTTGCGTGCTGGCTTGTCTAGCGAGCGAATACCTATTCAACCTTATGCGGAAGAAACCGCAGACGCTGGGCGACTTTTCGTCCGTGATAACCGGCCTGCTGTTGGGCCTTTCGCTGCCGAGCAGTTCGGCTTGGTATATTTGCGTGATCGGGTCGGTGGTAGCCATCGGCATCGGCAAGGCGGCTTTCGGCGGTCTGGGCATGAACCTTTTCAACCCGGCCATGGTGGGCCGCGCGTTTGTGATGCTGAGTTTCGCCTCGCAGTTGGGCGCTTCGGCCTATGTGGTGACCGATTCGGACGTAACGGTCCTCAGCCAGGCCACGCCGCTGACAATCGCCAAGCAATACGCATCTGATCTGGCATCCGGTCGCGTGGAGGCCGGCGACGTTACACATCAACTTTCGGTTGCCAAAGATATTTGGCCCCTTTTTATCGGACAAGTGAACGGTTCGTTGGGTGAGACCAGTGCCATCGCCTTGTTGCTGGGTGGGTTATACCTTTGCCTGCGAAGGGCGGCCGCCTGGCAGATACCGCTGGGCGCGTTGTTGGCTGGATTCGTGTGCGCGGCGCTAGCACGGTGGACCGACCTCACACCCTTTACGGCCATGAGGCATTTAATCAGCGGCTCGTTTTTATTGGGCGCGTTTTTCATAGCCACCGACCCGGTCACTAGCCCCATCTCGTCGCTGGGTAAGTTCGTTTTCGGCCTGGGCGTGGGGATTTTCACCGTGCTCATACGACTCTTCAGCGGTTATCCCGAAGGCGTCATGTTCGCGGTACTGTTGATGAACTCCGCCGTGCCGCTGATCGACCGCTGGGCCGTGCCGCGACCGCTGGGGGCGCTGGGGAGAAGGATTACAAAGTGAATAAAACCGGATACATTTCGCAAGCCTGGCTGGTGATTCTGCTGGCGTTTCTCTTCGGGGGAGCGTTGGCGGGCGTGCAGCGGACGCTGGGACCGCGGATTGCCGAGAATCAGCGGAACGAGACTTACGACGTGATTCCCAGCATCGTACCGGGTGCCGATAAGTCTCAAACCGTGGAACTTACAGTCGATATCAGCGGTGGCAAGCAACATCGCGTCTACGAAGCCATAGGCGCCGACGGACAGCGCATGGGATGGGTGATTCCGACCCACGGCCCGGGCTTTGCCGACGAGATCCGCCTGCTGATCGGGCTGGACCGCGAGGCCACGATTATCATGGGCATCTATGTGTTGGATCAAAAAGAAACCCCGGGGCTGGGTGCTTTGATTACTGCCCAGCCGTTTTGCGAAGACTTCAAGCACATACCGACCAACCGCACGTTGGAAGTCGTAACCACCGAGCCCACGGCCGCTAACCAGATCGAGGCCCTGACCGGCGCGACCATCTCGTCGCAGAGCGTGGCGGGCATCGTGAATTCGGCTGTGAAAGAGTTAAAGGAACCGTTGCAGCATTTAAACCAATCGTTAAAAAATTAATAAAATGATAAAAGACGAACCAACTGCGGCCGAACGCCTGATTGCCGGGATTCTGCCCGAAAATCCGATCTATCGGCAGCTCTTGGGCATGTGTCCCACGCTGGCGGTAACCGGCGCGATGGAGCCGGCCATGACGATGGCCGTGGCCACCGGGTTCGTGCTGCTGTGCGCCAATGTAATGGTCAGTCTGATCCGCGGTCTGCTGCGTCCGCACCTGCGGATATTGGTTTTCACGCTTACGATCGCCACCTTCGTGACCATCACCGACCGCGTGCTGGCGGCCTATTTGTACCAGATGAGCAAGGAACTGGGGCCATACGTGCCGCTGATTATCGTCAACTGTTTGATTATATCGCGGTGCGAAATTTGCGCCTCGAAGCAATCCGTGGGCGTTGCCGTTGCCGACGCCGTGGGCATGTCGCTGGGGTTCGCCCTGGCACTGGCCAGCCTGGCCACGGTGCGTGAGGTGCTGGGGTTCGGCACCTGGTTCGGTCTGCGAGTGATGCCCGAGAGTTGGCCCGCCTGGGGCATAATGGCGTTGCCGCCGGGCGCGTTTTTGACTCTGGGATTGCTGTTGGGGCTGGTGGAATGGTTTGGGCTAAGAAAACGTGAAAGTAGCGAGGCGTGAGATGTAAACGGGTAGCCCCGATAGCTCGTCTATCGGGGCGGCGCAGCCGCAAGAGGAATACAGAGTCAGCTTGACACCCTCTTGTGCCTTCGGCACCCCGATAGACGAGCTATCGGGGCTACCCCACTGACACCTGAGACCTGAGACCTACAAACAATGGCCACATTCATCCTACTAATACAAATCGTCGTCGGCGCGGCGTTGATTAACAACTTCGTGCTGCACTACTTCGTGGGGATCTGTCCCTTTTTGGGCGTGTCGCGACGTTTGGACACGGCCTTCGGGATGGGCTGCGCGGTGACGTTCGTGATTTCTATCGCAGCCTTTTTGAGTTGGACTTTCACGTATTTTATACTGCGGCCCGAGGCTCCCTTGCCGACCTGGGTGTGGGCCTCGTTGGGCGGTAGCCCGTCGGTGCAGGTCGACCTTTCGGTGCTCAGCTACATCATGTACATCTTCGTGATCGCCTCGTCGGTGCAGTTCGTGGAAATGTACGTGCGGAAGTTTTTCCCGCCGCTTTACAAATCGTTCGGAGTTTACCTGCCGCTGATAACGACCAACTGCGCGATACTTTTCGCCTGCTTGGAAATAATGAAACACTTGCAAGATCCCACGCAGCTGTGGGGCCTGCCCGAGGCCATGGCCCTGGCCGTGGGCGGCGGGATCGGCTTCACGATTGCCATGGTTCTAATGGCCGGGTTGCGTGAAGAACTGGACCTCTGCGACGTCCCCCGTCCGCTGCGCGGCGCAGGTATCGCGCTGATCGTGGCCGGGATTATGGCCATGGCCTTTATGGGCTTCGCCGGAGTAGATAAGGGACTGGAAACAACACTTAGCTCGATGTTGAGATAAACGGGAATAAAACATGATAACTCTAACCTCCGTTAGCATTATCCTGGCGGCCGCGATTCTTGTCGTTTTGGCAATTGTCGTAGCGTACATTCTGGGCTGGGCTAATCGGACCTTTGCGGTCGAGGTCGACCCGGCCGTGGCCAAAATCAACGAGGCCTTGCCCGGTGCCAACTGCGGCGGGTGTGGATATGTGGGTTGTTCGGAATACGCCGAAGCTGTGTCCGTCGGCGAAGCAGACACAACCTTATGTGCTCCCGGCGGAAGTGCATGTTCGCAGGCCTTGGCCGAGATTCTTGGCGTCGAAGCCCAGCAGACCGAGAAGCAACTGGCCGTCGTGCACTGCTCGGCCACGTCCGACGAGCGTCTGGGACTTGCGGCCTACGACGGCGAGGAAACTTGCGCGGCGGCCAACCTGATCGCGGGCGTGCAGGGCTGTGCTTACGGGTGTTTGGGTCTGGGCGACTGCGCGCGTGCCTGCCCCTACGGTGCAATCAGTGTCGAAAACGATCTGGCCGCGGTCGACGAGCAGAAGTGCCTGGGATGTAAGAAGTGCGTGGCCGCTTGCCCACGCGCGGTGATTTCCATGGTGCCGTTCGCAGCCGAGCGAACGCTGGCGGTAACCTGCGGCAACCGCGACTTTGGCCCCGACGTGAAGCAGGTTTGCCAGACCGGCTGCATCGGGTGCAAGGCTTGCGCCAAGCTGTCCGACGCGGTGGAGATGAACGGCAACTTACCGCTCGTCGATTACGCCAAGCTCAAAACCGACGGCGATTTGGAATCGGTCGTGGCCAAATGCCCGATGAACGCCCTGGCGGTGATCGGCACAGCCTTGAACCGCCCGTCGGCCTGCGGCCCAGCATCGCGACGACGCCAGCGTAACCGCACATCTGTGCGTGTGTGATACAGCCGCACGCTGCTTCTATCTGCAATTCCCGAAAAAAGCCTTGACAACCCCTATGCGCCCGTCGAAAATCTAAGCAAGCGTGGCGGTCGGTTCTTCGCCCGCGACTTCGCCCGCGACTTTGCCCTGAAACCCGCGAATAAGCTAAAGGTTCACCGCTTTTTAGAAGGAGATACCCATGAAGAATCCGTTCAACCGGCGTAGTTTTATGAAGGTGGCCACGGCGGCCGGAGTGGGATTGTCCATGCACCGCACGGCTTCTGCCCAAAAGCCCTCCCAAAAACCGGCCCTGCTGGGCGGCAAGCCCGTCCGCGGCAAAGGTTTTCAAGGTTGGCCGCAGGCCACGGAGCAGGGCGAGGAAGGACTCATCAAGGTCTTCAAGAGCGGGCGATGGCGTGGCAGCGGCCAGGAGGTGGGCGCCTTCGAGGAGAAATACGCCAAGCTCATCGGAACCAAGCACTGCGTGGCCACAAACGGTGGCACGACCGCGCTGATGGCCGCCATGGAGGCGCTGGACATCTCGCCGGGCGACGAAGTTATTGTGCCGCCCTATACGTTTATCGCCACGATCAATGCCGTGTTGATGAACTATGCCTTGCCGGTCTTCGTCGATACCGATCCGGAAACCTTCCAGATCGACCATCGCAAGATCGAAGCCGCAATTACAAACCGCACCAAGGCCATCATGCCCGTGCATTTAGGCGGGTCGGTGGCAAACATGGACGCGATTTTGGAAATCGGCAAGAAGCACAACCTGCCGGTGGTCGAAGACGCCTGCCAATCTCATCTGGCCGAATGGCGAGGCCGCAAGGTGGGCTCGTTGGGCACACTCGGATGCTATAGCTTCCAGGTCTCGAAGAATCTACCCTCGGGCGAAGGCGGCGCCGTATTGACCAACGACGACGAACTGGCCCAACGTTGTTACGCATTCCATAACAACTGCCGCGGCCGGGCCGTGAGTGGTTACGACCTTAGTTACCTCGG
>CAZISU010000550.1:0-4945 GCA_964541935.1 uncultured Planctomycetaceae bacterium
CGGCAAGCAGATCAGCGGACGCCGTAAGCGTACCAGCGAGATCCTTTTGCATCTGGCGATTATGAAGGAGCGGCCCGAGGTCAAATCGGTGGTGCATTGCCATCCGCCCCACGCCACGGCCTTCGGCATCGCTCGCGAACCGATCCCGCAATGCGTTTTGCCCGAGGTCGAGATTTTCCTCGGTGAAGTGCCCATCGCCAAATACGACACTCCCGGCAGCCAGGACTTCGCCGACACGATCCTGCCGTTCGTGAACAAAGCCAACGTCATCATTCTGGCCAACCACGGCACGGTTAGTTGGGGCGAAGATCCCGAAAAGGCTTACTGGTGGACCGAGGTTTTGGATTCCTATTGCCGCATGTTGATGCTCGCCCGCGGATTGGGACGCGTCAACTACTTCACCGAGCCGGAAGCCCAGGCGCTTTTGGATCTCAAGCAGCAATGGGGTTACAAAGACCCGCGTAACGAGACGGAAAACTGCGACATCTGTTCCAACGATATCTTCCGCAACAGTTGGAAGTCTTCCGGCGTGCAGCCCACCGCGTTTCAGGCACCGCAGTACGGTTCACAACCGGCCCAGCCGACCGCCAACAGCAACGCTTCATCCGCGCCCAACGCCGATCAAGAAGCACTCATCCAGATGATTACCGACCGCGTGCTGCAGGCCTTGCAAGGTTCGAAGTAGTTCTGGCGATCGATTTGTCTGAGTAGCCCCGATAGCTTGCAATCGGGGTGCTGTAGTCATAAGAGGTAATGGCCACATCTCCGCCGTGCCTCTTGCGGCTTCGCGGAGCGTGGTAGACGAGCTATTAGATCTACCTCGCGTACATCGAGACTTGAGTCAATATTCTGCATATTTGCAAATCTTCTCCGCTTCCGTACCGATCTTGCGTTTCGCAGCGGATAGCTGGCCCGTTTGGGGCCTGAAAATTCTCACGGAGCAACCTTCCCGGTCCCCTTCGACGGGCTGGTGCTGAGGCTCACAATCGCTTTTATGCTCTTGGAAGCGACGTATACGTGTGGCGGAAAATAATCGTTGCCCTGCATTGCTGACAGGAAATTGACTCTTTCTATAGAGAAACGTAGAGTTTTTCGGTGCTCATCACCACCTGGGGCAGGAAAAGAAGAAGGTTTCTCTCCCTCATGGCCGGAAGGATTTTCGGCCTGACGAAACCAGACTGAAATTACACTCACCTTCCAGCCACATCACAATCGCAACTAGGAGACTTGCATTACAATGATTCGCACAATTTTATTTGCTACAATGGCAACATTTGTTATCTTCTTTCTTCTCGTTTCGCCGGTACTTTGCAACACGTCTTCTGCCCAGCAATGGGCGGTCGACATGTTTCAAACCACCAGCCACAACTTCGGTACGGTTGCGCGTGGAGCGAAAGCGGATTTCGAATTCGTTTTCAACAACATTTACCTCGAAGACGTCCACGTCGCATCGGTCAGTTCGAGTTGCGGTTGCACGAAAGTTGCAATCAAAGAGCCGTCTACACTGAAGACGTATCAACAGGGGGCGATTGTCGCCACGGTTAACACCCCAGCGTTTCTCGGCAGCAAAGGCGCCACGATTACGGTAACCTTCGACAAGCCGCAGTACGCCCAGGTGCAGCTCCACGTTCAGGCCTACATCCGTAGCGATGTGGTCTTCGAGCCCGGCGGCGTTTCTTTTGGAACCGTCGACGCCGGCACGCCCATGGAACACACCGTGCATGTCAACTATGCCGGGCACAGCAATTGGATCATCGAAGGAGTCAAAAGCGACAACCCGCATCTCACAGCCGAAGTGATTGAAACCAGTCGCGGCGGAGGGCGGGTTTCATATCAGCTTAACGTGCGTCTGGACGGAGATTCGCCGGTCGGCTACATAAACGACCACCTTATGCTGGTCACCAACGACCAGGGCTCGCGGCAAGTCCCGCTGCAAGTCGAAGGTCGCGTCAACGCCGGCCTGACCGTTACCCCCAACAGCCTCTTCATGGGCGTTGTTAAGCCGGGCGACAAGGTCGAGAAGAAACTGGTCGTGCGCGGTAAAAAACCGTTTCGAATCCTATCGATAGATTGTCCCGGCGGCGACTTTCAATTCGACAAAGAAGCCCTCGGTAAGCCCAAAAAAGTTCACGTCGTGCCCGTCACGTTCGTGGCTGGCGACGACCCGGGCAAGGTTTCCCGCACAATCCAAATCGAAACCGATCTGGGCACCAGTTCCTCGAAGCTTTCAGCCTTCGCGGTGGTGGCCAAGTAAAAGCAGATATTATCTGTCTGTTTCACGATATACAACACACCAGCCGGATTTTGTGCCCGGCTGGTGTGTTTCTTGGCTTAAAGCAAACCATTATTGCACGTCCCGTTTAATGATAATCCGATGGGTACATTCTCATAAGTATCAGACGAATTTCGCCGCAAACACTTGACAAGGAAAACAATAAACCATTAGCATACGAACCTCTAGACCTCAGTTCCTAGGAAATCGAGTTGCGTACAGAATACCAGGCAGTTTACTGAAAGCAGTGACATATGAAGAAGACAGATAAGCATAGCGTCGAGCTCCAGCCCGATGAGTATGAGACGTTGATGCAAAATCAGATGATTGCGTCCATGTGTGACCATTTACTGTCATCCCCACGTAAACGTAGCGGTTATATTGTTCTCAGTCTCACCGAAGCGGACTTGGAAGAACTCGTGGGTTGGGTAGCAGCGGAGGCGAACCACGCAAACACAATAGAAGAAGAGGATGCTTTAAGTGAGGTGAGCGATGGTCTGGAGAGTATTCTTTCGAGCATCGGAATGAAAAAAAACTAGCAATAAAGCGTTCAAGCACAATCATTTGTCTTGGTGTCATTCCACAATCTCGCTGCTCCGAGTGATTTTTGACGTTTCGATCTGTTTCCGCCTATGACTCGTTGCTCTTTTCATCGAACCGCACGATCGTTGGTCGCTTGCGACATCCCATGCACGCCCAGCAACCAAGCTGCTGGGGCCTTTTTTTGTTGTAGCGGAAGATGCCCGCGCGGATCGCCAGCGTGATCGCTGCTAGGGCGACTACCGCGGGTGCCAGAATGTTTTGCCAATCTAGGTTCATAATCACCCGCTCACCATCATTCCAAGCTGATACGTCAAAAATGCGCCGATATAGGCCAATGCCGTCATGTAGCAGAACGAAAAGATCGGCCAACGCCAGGAGCCGGTTTCGGTTTTTATGACCGCCAACGTGGCCACGCACTGCGCGCAAAGCGCATAAAAGACCATGATCGACAGAGCGACGGGGATGTTGTACACCGGCCGCTGGCTGCCGTCCCATTTTGCTTCTTGAAGCTGTTCGACAAGCTGCGACTCGCCTTCGGACGATTCGGTGTCCAGATCGCCGCCGAGGTGATAGATTACGCCCAACGTGGCGACCACGACCTCGCGGGCCGAAAACGAGGCGATTACCGCGCAGCCGATACGCCAATCCCAGCCCAGCGGTTTAACGACAGGCTCGATCGTCCGCCCCAGCCGCCCGAGGATGCTCTGGTGCTGATAGGCGGCCTGAATCTCGCGTTCCAGATCGGATCGCTCTTCTTCGAGCCGCTCGTTCTCAAGCGAGCCCGCGTCTGTCATGGCGAGTTGGGCTTCAATCGATTGCATGCGGCTACGATAAGGCCCTTCGACGGTCTCGCGGTCGTGTGGATAATAGGCCGCCGCCCAAACCAGGATCGAAACCAGCAGCACCATCGTGCCGGCGCAGCGAATGAAGTCCCAGCCACGTTCCATGACGCGGTGCAAAACGGTTGCCGGTGAGGGCCACTTGTAGTCGGGCAGTTCCAGCAAAAACGACGACGACTTGCCCCGCAAAATTGTCTTTTTGAACACCAACGCAGCGGTCACTGCCGTGACGATACCCAGCAGATAAAGCCCGGCCAGCGTCAGGCCCTGCAAGTTCAGCCACCCGCCCAGCAGCGAATGCTCGCCTCCGGCCGGGATAAAGGCGGCGATCATCAGCGTATAAATCGGCAGCCGCGCCGAGCAGGTCATAAACGGGGCCACCAGAATTGTTGTCAAACGGTCGCGGTCGTTGGGAATAACCCGCGTCGCCATAATGCCCGGCACGGCGCAAGCGAACGACGAGAGCATGGGAATAAACGATCGCCCGCTCAGCCCCACGCGGCTCATCATACGGTCCATCAAGAAGGCGGCCCGCGACATGTATCCGCAATCTTCCAAGATGGCTATGAACATGAAGAGTATCAGAATCTGTGGTAAAAATCCAACCACCGCACCAACGCCGCCCACCACGCCGTCGACCATCAGGCTGCGCATGGCCCCTTCGGTCATTTGCGACTCGATCCATTGCCCCGTGCTTAGCGAGGCCTGCTCGACCAGCGCCATGATCGGTTGCGCTCCGTTAAACACCGATTGAAACACGGCCAGCATTATCGAGGCGAAAATCGTCGTGCCCCATATCCGATGCGTCAGAATCCAATCGATGCGGTCGCTGATCGTTGTCTTGTAGCTGGCGGGCCGAACCAGGATGTCTTCCAGTACCGTTTGTGCCCAGGCGTATCGCGACGTTGTTTCCACCTTGGGCACGCGACAAGCGGCCTTGGCCAAACGCGCGCGTGCGTCCTTGAGAAGATCGCCGAGGTTCGCGTATTCGCCCTCGCCAAAAAGGGCCTCCTTGAGATACCCGCTGGTGTCGAGCAAAAGCCGCTCGATCAGCCATCGCGGCGGGCGTCGCTTGGGACAACTGCTTTTTGTTCGTTCGATGAAATAATTCTCGATCCCGTCGACCTCGTCTTCGAACGCTGGCGGGAAGAGGCCTCGCGGCGCGGCGGACGGTCTGCCCAGCGACGGGCCCAACGCGGCCTTGATCTCTTCGGTGCCCTGCCCTCGATTAGCTTGCGTGCAGATTACCGGCACGCCCAGGCGTTGAGACAAGCCCTTAATGTCCAGGCTC
>CAZISU010000551.1:0-4934 GCA_964541935.1 uncultured Planctomycetaceae bacterium
GTCCGCAACAGCAGCCGCCGCGACCCGTGCAGGCTCGTCCAAAACCGAGCCGGCCCGTGCGCCCGCGTGCTCCGGTTCCGCGTCGAGCACAGCCGCCGCTTGCTGCGGAGATCGTGGAGCCGTCCCGGCCAGCGGTTGGGCAAGGGCTTGGCGGGCAGGTTGGGCGGGATATCAGCACGGCCGATATTGCCCGTCACGCCAACGAGTTAGGCAAGCAAACTCAACACGCAACCAACAAGCTCGACAATCAGATCCACGAGACCTTCGACCATCAGGTGGGCAGTTTGCAGCATCAAGTCAACGTCGAGCCTGAGCAGACACAAGGGCTCTCGCTGCCAATCACCAGCGCGGCCGGTTTGGTCGCGCTTCTAAGCAACGCCGAATCGCTGAAACAGGCGATTATTCTTAACGAGATTTTGCAGCGTCCGGCCCATCGCTGGTAGGTGTGGGTGTGTACGCGGGGATGTTTCGCAGCGCAGCGCCTGCTTCTTCGGAAGGCTTGGGGGCTTTGATTTTATCCGGCACGGCGGGCAGGTCGGGGAACGTGATAATGATCGGCAGACCGTAGAGGTTGGGGTTCTGCGTGGTGGTATTTTTTTTCACGCCCGCGGGTTGTTGCATCGCGACCGCTTCGGTGCAACACGCAAGTGTGAGCAGGGCGAGCATTATTGCAATGGTACGCATTCGTTCCCGATCCTATTGCCGTCTTTTGTGTCAGTGCGGGGCTGTGTCCCATCCATGCAGTAGCCGGGTGCCATGCCCACGCTTGTCGTGGGCATGTAGGTTGTTGCGTCTGGGCGTCTTGAGCATGGCCACGCAAGCGTGGACCATGGCACCCGGCCGCAAGCGGCTGGGCTAACAGTCTGTCCTTTGCTGCAAGTCTACCTGATTTCACTGAAAATCGACGATGGCCTGTAGTATTTTTACGCGAACGGTGTCGGCTGCGGCGCGATTTTTCTGGTCGTGCCAGCGGATAAGGTCAACGTTATCGGCATTTAAGACTTCGTCGGCGGCGGTTGCGAGGAGTTTCTCGGCGGCGGCCAGGGCTGGTCCCGCGCGGCCGGCGGCTTTGGCTTTCTTTACGGCCTTGTCGAGAATCAGCAAGGTTTCGAAATCCTCGACGCTTTCGCGGACGGCCTCCATGTGTTTGCCGGCGGTGACGGATTCGTCGTCGATATACAACGGCGTGTAAGGCCCATGCACGGACAGGTATGGATTCCAAGACGAGGCACCGCCGTTGTCGCCGTATGCCCAAAAGAAAGAGCCCGTGGCGCCGATTTTCCAGCAGTGCCAGGCTTGCAGGCGGTAATAGGCATATGGGTCGAGCAGACGGGCCGGACCGCTGCAGGAATAGAATTGCAGGTCGCGGCCTTGGCGTTTTTGCTCGGCGTAAAAAGCCTCGAACGATTTTTTGTGCGTAAGCCACATGGGCCGGTTGGGACAAAGGACGTCGCAAGCCCCCAGCAATTCGGCCGAGCCCTTGGCCGGATTTTTGTAGACCGGGTCGAGCCAGGACTTGACCTGGGGCTGGGCGGCTTTGGTGGCTTCGATCCACTTAATGATCGAGGCGGCATCGCTCTTGTAGGTGGGCTCGTCGTAGAAGAGGATGCCCAGTTGATGGGGCTGGACGCCTTTAGTTTTGAGGTGTTCGACCCAGGCCGTGATCCAGGCTGCCACGCGGCGTTCGAATTCGGGCGTGCCCAGCTTGGTGCCGGCGAAGTTCTTTTTGACGGGTTTATCCCAGCCGCCTAAGCTCAGGAACACATAATACTGGCGTGCATTGGGCCACTGGGCCAGCCAGGCGTCCATCTGGCTGGTGTCGAGCACGATTTGGCCGTCGTCTTTGAATTTGAACGACATTAGAACGCCGTTAGTGGCCCAGGGCGCGTTGACGAAACGCTCTTGCAGGTGGCGGAGGAAGGCTTGGCGGTTTTTGTCCGTAATTCCGTAGGAGCCTCGGCCGTTAGTATAGCTCCAGCCGCCGACCTCCAGGGTTGTCTTTTTGGGGAAATCGATGGGATAGATTTTCAAGGCCAGGGGCGTTTCGATTTTATCGACACTAGTTGGATCGCTTTCGATGACTATTTGGCCCTCGTGGCGGCCGTCGGGGATGTTCTTGGTGTGCAGAGTGAGCCAAACCTGGCGCACGAGGCCCGGCAGCACTGTGACGGTCCAGCAGCCGTCGGCCGGGGCGACTGTCGGCAGGGCCGCCATTACCGGTTTGCCTTCGCCCGTGTCGGTCCAGGGCACTTGGGCCACATTGAGGTACTCGGGTGTGGGTCCGCCGGGCAGGCCTTTTAGGCTCAGTCGCACGGTCATGGGCCGGTTGGTGCTGTTGGCCAGATCGAGCGCGGCTGAGCGGTATTCGCCCCGCGTGGCGTGGATCTCGATCTTCCCGCCGCTGTCCAGGGGAGTAGTGAAAAGCTGGCTGGGGTCCCAAGGGTTGACTACCGAGGCCGCCAGCGGCGGCTTGCCTTGGGCTTTCCAGAGTGCTGCCTGAACGGCGAACAGTGCGGCGTGGGCGTCACAGTAGGGCAGGATGGCGCGAAATGATTTTTCCTTGCGTAGGGTGCATTTGAGCAAGGTTTTTTCGACGGCGGCGATGCGATTAAGCAGATTCTTTTGCGCGGATGCGTCGGGTAACTTTGCAGCTTCGACCGCCGAGCGGGCTGACGCGACATCGGACGCATATCGGTTGCGCACGGCGCTCTGCATTTTGATGGCCGCAGCGCGTTTTTTCGGATCGCCCAGCGGGCGTCCGCCGGGGTCGTCTTTGAGCCAGCCGTCGGGTCCGCGGAAGATCTCGATCTCGTCGCAGAAGACATAACGGCCGCTGGTGGGTATGACTAGAACGCGCACGAAACGTCCTCGTGTGTGCAGCTTGTCGGTAGCGAGCCGGCGGACGCCGTATCCGCTGGGCCAGGGATTGCCATCTTTGAAGGCCTGTTCGACCAGATCGGCGACGAGTCGATAGTCCTTGCCATCGTCGCTGACGGCGATTTCGATGGCCGCCGGCCAGGTAACTCCGGCCGCGCCCGCGGCCGTTCTGAAAGACGCTCCCTCGATCGGTTCAACGCGGCCGAGGTCGATGGTGATAGACACAATTCCCTTGGATTGCCAGCCGACGCAGCCTTTTTGGACCCAGAAGTAGCCATCGGTTAGACGGCCGTCGGTGAGTTGCGTGGTGTCGCCGGGGTCGGTCGAATGGAGATAGGTCGGCTTGTGCGAGAAGGTGTACTTCTTGCCCAGGGCCACGTTCTTGCCCGCGGATGATTTGGAGTCGGCTTGGGCGGCTGAATTGGCCGTAGCGATTAAAGTAATCGCGAGAGCCAGAAGCGTAACGGCCGTGGTGGCCAGTCGGTGGCTGCGATAGCGAAAAGAGGGAACGCTTTGAGGTTTGGTTTTCATGGCTGGGCCTTGGGGAGGGTGTGGATTTGGTGGGTTAGTATCTATAGGCGGGCGACGGTGGTGTAAGTATTAAGTATGAAGTGCGAGAGTGCGTTCGATTTTAATGTATCGAGACGGTGATGTCACGTTTCGCAGTTCTCCTGGCGAATGACTGGGGTTTCACGCCCCTCGAAGTGGCTGTGCGGGTGGTATTTCTGGTCCAATTCCCAAAATTTGGTTGACATAGTGAAGGTAAATTGTTAGAACTACAGACGTTGAGAATAATATATTCTTTATCGTTCTCGTATATCAAACGTAACTTGTTTCATATTTGCAAGTCGATTAGTGATCGTAAGGCGGCCATGCCAACACTTAGACAACAGGCTTATCGCTACATTCGGGAGGAGATGTCGACCGGCGGACTATCGGCCGGCGATCGTCTGTCACCGGCCGCGTTGGCTAAACAGATTGGCGTTAGCCACATTCCGGTTCGCGAAGCGATCAGCCAACTTCACAGCGAGGGCCTGGTGGAACAACTTCCTCGTCGCGGCGCGTTTGTCCGTCAACCAACCCGCGAGGAACTGGTCGAGTTGATCGAACTTCGCAAGATTCTGGAGTGCAACGCGGCCGCGCAGGCGGCGCGGCGGATTGGCGATGCCGAGATAGCGAGTCTCGAAGGAACTCTCGAGGATCTGAAAGGTTTGCTGCAAGAGACGGGCAATTCTTCGGCTTCGAGCGCATCGTCGACGGGCGCATCGTCGACGGGCGCATCGTCGACGGGCATCTCGTCGACGGGCGAAAATGGCCATCGGTCGTATGATCCGGAGTCTATTATGGAGTTCTTTGTCCGCTGGCAGCTCGTCGACTTCACATTCCACATGGCAATCCTCCGCGCAGCGCGTAACCGTTGGGTGGTCAAGGTGCTGGAGGACACCAACGTAATGACACGCATGTTCGGCTACCGTAGCGACCGTCCGGAAAACTGGGGCAACATGGCGACTTTTACGGCGGAGAACTACGAGGTTCATTGCGAAATAGTTTCGGCCATTCGTTTGCACGATGCTAAGGCGGCGCGACGGGCCATGTCCGCACACATGCGTCGGGCGCGGCGGAACTTGTTGGCTCGTTTCGATTGGTTGCACGAGCAGAAGCACGATGGAGAAGTCGACGCGAAAGAATTTCCACAATCGTTACGCGAAAGGATCAGCAAGGCACAACACTTGCGTTTAGACAACCGACACATCGAGACGGAGACGGATTAGTGGCACAGGTTAGTAGCACTGGGCGTTTTGCGCCCGCTTTTCGTATTTTTCACCATTTTTCTGGGCATCACCAAAGTATCTAATTGGAGGAAGAACTGATGAGAACAAGAGAGTTAAGATTCGGCGGATTGATTGCGGCACTGCTGGTGCCGCTGATTGCCGCGACGGCCGGGGCTACTACTTGGAGCGCCGCGGGCGATTTCGACGTGGTCACTCCCAACGGGGCCTGGTCGTATGGGTATCACATGCTCATTTTGCCAGACGGCACGCCGCCGGAACTGGTCG
>CAZISU010000552.1:0-4927 GCA_964541935.1 uncultured Planctomycetaceae bacterium
TCGCTCGATGCCCAGCAGCCGTGCGGTTTGCAACTGGCGGGCGAAGATACTCAGCCCCAGGCCGCGGCCACGGAGTGCCGGGCGGTGGATGTGTAAAGCTTCGATCCGCAGTATCAGGCTGTCTCCCGCCCGGAATATGCGAAAAACACCGCTGTAGACCTGATGTCGCGGGTCGCTGATTTCTATTGTCAACTGTCCCTGGCAAACTCCAACCTCGACATCGGCGCCGAGTGGCGCGCCGGCCAGGCCAGCGAAATGCTCCGCGATGATATCCGATCCGAACAAGTCGTCGGTCACGCATCGCACGTGGGATCGCTCGCCAAACGAAAAAAATACGCTTTCCCGGCTGAAAACGCGACGCCAATCGCCCGGGTCGCTCTTGGGCAAGACCGTCTCCATGAGGCTCATTCGCTACGCGCTCCGACTGCCGTGTCAGTGGCCCCATAAATTCGATGTCACAAAGACTAGCAGACGGCTATGACAACAGCTTGTCATGCCGGTGGAGAATATAATTGTGTTTTTTGCAGACGGTGGGAAACGCACGTCGAACGTGAATGGGAGGAATAGAGAGAAGGGGTAATCTGTTAGCCCTGGACCGTGAGACCCGCGTCGCTGCTAGCAGCTCGGCTAGCCTAGCCGCTTGCGGCGGTTTGGGGGCGGCAGGTATGGCTGTGTTTCGGGGCTGTGGGGACACACGCTACATACCCAAGTACGGTTTCCTCTTCTCTGTTTGATGTTGTATAGAGAAGAGGAAACCGTACTTGGGTTTGCAGCATCTAAAAACTCCCCACCCCCGAAACCGCCGCAAGCGGCTGGGCTAACAATCGGTTCTTTGGATACTAACCCGAAGCGCAAGCGAAGGGCGGGTACACGAGTCTTTGCGATACTCAGCCCTTCGCTTGCGCTTCGGGTTAGTATTGCACTGGTAAAAATGAAATGTCAGTGACTTTCTCCTCTGTCCTCTTACTCCTTCGGAGCCTCGAAATACTTCACGCCCATACGCTTTAGTTTTCGCTTCTGCTGGGGCATTCTTTGGGAAAAATCTTGCCAGTTTTTGCCGGATTTCGGTGACCAGACGACTTCGGCCAGGGCCAGTACGCGCGGGAAGGTCATGCGTTGGACGTCGGCCAGGGTCGGAATCCGCTCGGTCCAGACGTTGGCCTGGGCGCCGAGGATATGCTTGGCCTGGGCTGCGTCTAGTTCCGGCGGAATGGGCTCATAAGAATAGATATGTTGCAAGGGGATATAGTAAAGATGCACTTTGGGGTTGCCGGGCAGGTATTGCTTGTAGTCGAAATAGCAGTGCGTGGTGGGCGACATGACCACGTCGTGCCGGGCTCGCGCGGCGGCGATGCCACCCTTCACGCCCCGCCAGCTCATGACCGTTGCGCCCGGGGCCAGCCCGCCTTCGAGGATCTCGTCCCAGCCGATCAGTATGCGGTCCTTCGAGTTGAGGAAACGCTCGACGCGTTTGACGAAATAGCTCTGCAGCTCGTGCTCGTTCTTGAGCCCCTCGGCCTTGATGCGTGCCTGGCACTTGGGGCATTTTTTCCAGTAGGTTTTCTTGGCCTCGTCGCCGCCGATGTGGATATATTTCGACGGGAAAAGCTCGACGACCTCGCTGAGCACGTCTTCGATAAACGCAAAAGCCTGGTCGTTGCCGGCGCAATACAGGTCGGGGAAAATACCCCACTTGGTTTGCACTTCGACCGGCACACCGCGACAGGAAATATATGGGTAGGCGGCTGCCGCGGCTGTGGCATGGCCGGGCATTTCGATTTCGGGCACGATGGTTACGAACCGCTCTTGTGCGTAGGCCACGAGCGCGCGAATATCGTCCTGGGTGTAGAACCCGCCGTAAGGTTTGCCGTCTTTGCCCTTGCGCCAGGAGCCGATTTCAGTGAGCTTGGGATACTTCTTGATTTCAACTCGCCAGCCCTGGTCGTCGGTCAAGTGCAGTTGCAAGCGGTTGATCTTATAGAAGGCCAACTCGTCGATAAACGTTTTGACTTCTTCGACGCTGCGAAAGTGTCGGGCAACGTCCAGCAGCACGCCCCGCCAGGCGAATCGCGGATAGTCTTTGATCCGCAGGCAAGGCAGCGACCACTCGACGTCGGCGATTGTTTTCGGTGCAAGGATCTCGGCGGGCAGAAGCTGTCGTAGCGTTTGGCAGCCGTAAAACACACCGGCCGGCGAGCCGCCGGTGATGCGAACGTTGTTCTTGTCGACCGATAAGCGGTATCCTTCCGCGCCCAAGCTGTCGTCGCTACTGTCGATTGTAAGAAAGATATTGCCTGACTTGGGATCAGTTGTCTTTGCTGCGGATGTATCCACAACCGCCAGCCGATAGCCCAGGGCCAGCTGTAGGGCCGCGGCCAGATAATCGCCCACCGTCTTCGACGCCTCATCGGCCACGATGTCTGTTTCGCGGCCAATTACAAAACGGCCCTTGTCGAGCGACATCTCGACCGGTTTGGGCACGATTGAGGGGCCCTTGGAAATCGCTGCTGAGCACGCGCCCGTTAGGTTGATGAAAGTAAAAACCGCGCTGGCGGTCACGGCAATTGCCACGCCTCTTCTCATTAGTCACACCGATGCAAAACAAGTTGTCGACGGGAAGCCCGGGCCAGTACGGCCACATGAGACTGAGGCCCCGTCATGGTTCATCTTGAATTTTAAGTCCAAACACTCCCCATCGCAATGCATTGACAATGGTCTGCTCGGGGGGGGCGATAAATATAGGAGCTTGAGACCACTCTTTTGTAATTTTTCAAACGGCCCCTTGTGCCGAGGGGGCGGCCCCCGGCCATTGCTGCGATGGAATTACATGATGCAAGAGGATCTCGCAGGGCAAGGGCTCCCCAGTTTACCCGGCTCCCCCAAATCTCCAGGAGGAATTCTCGCAGGTAGCGGAATCAGTATAGTTTACCGTGGTTTCGGTCGATTCTAAGAACACAATGTGGTGTCAACCTTGCGGACAAGATGTGCCTGGAGTCATCGCAGACGGGACTAGCGAATACCGCTGCCCGCGCTGTCGGAACATTCTGCGCCAAAGTGATCTGCAGTTGCGAATCGGTATCGACGACCATCCGCCCAGCGAAGAAGACACGCCGGCCGAAGTTGAGGCGCCGACCGAAGATGCTACGGTGGTTTCGACCGATGTCGATCGAGAGCCGGAAGTACACTCACCGCCGGTTTACGATGGGTGGGAACTCGAACAGCGTCTGAAACACATCGAACGAGTGTTGGCGGACGAGGATAGAGCGTTTGACGAGCGCCCGGCCGAGAAGTCGTCCAGGTTCGTTCGGATCGATGCGGCTCATGGGTCGCTGGGCCGACCGCACGACCGATCTGCTGCGGGCGTTCTTTCTCGTCCTGGCACGTTAATGCGGATCGTGGCCTGGAGCTCGCTTTTGATCGGCGTTACCATGCTGGCCTGCGGGACTTTCCTGATGGGCTGGTCGATGTTTTCTAGTCGGGCCGCCCTTTGGTCAATTGGATCGCCTATCGCTCTGGTGGGCGCGATCAGTCTGTTTGTGGCCCTGGTAGTGCAAATCGACCGCCTTCTGCACGTCAACCGCGACACGGCAGCCAAGCTCGACATCGTCGACACCCAACTGGGGAAACTCACGGCCGCCACCAGCCACCTGGGCAACCATCGTCACTCGCCCAGCGACGCCTTCTACTCGCACCTGGCCGGCGGAGCCAACCCACAATTGCTCTTAACCGATTTGAAGAGCCAGTTGGATATGTTGGCGGATCAAATCGGGCAGCGCTAGTTTGTTTGGTTAACTGATGCGTGCCAAGAACCGCAGCCCGTCGAGAGTGTGGGCGAATTTTTTGCGGGCTCGTTCTATGCACGTCGTTTGGGCCGTGTCTTTTTGCTTCTTCTGCAGCCACTGTTTGGGCGTCATTTTTAATGCGCCGCTTTTGTATTGGATTTCCTCAGCCCGCAGCTTCTGCCTGCGCTTGTCAGCCTCTTGATTGAATCTCACGGCCATCCGCTCGATTGCGTCCATCGCCTGGCGGTACTTGCCCATGCGAAATTCACTATCGCGGATTTTGGCAATCTGATCGGCATTGGGCAACAAGCCCGATTGCCGGGCGGCCGATAATAATTGTGTCAATGTACTCAAGTCGATGTTGCATTCGGGATGATACTTCTTGGCATCGCCTAGATACTCGTTGCTTTTCGATGGAGTCTCCCCATCGTATTCGGCCGTTGATATACGCATTGATTGTCGGCGTATTTCGGCATCTAGTTTCGACTCCAGCCGCACTAGCCGCCCACTTTTGCCCAACTCCAGCAGTTTGTTTCGCGGGAAGGGCCTGACCTGCTCTTTTGTCATAAATAGCGTCAACATATAAGCATCCGCATCTTCGCCCACCGCTTCGAAAGTGACAAACTGCCGCTGCTTGTTGCGGACGTAATAGAGAGTATCCTCTTCAATGCAGTCTTCCGCATCAACCGCCCGCCAATCGAAGTGTTTTTCGACAACCCTGTCGCAAGCGTCAACCGTCTCGGCCACCTGGTATTCCGCCCAGAAACCCCGGGGAAGCTTAACACTTGACATTTGATGCCGCCCTTTCTGATCTGTTTACACTGCAACACGAGTTCCGTAGGCCGGGTTGGAACCCGGCTGGTAATTCAGAAATCACAATGAAACATAACCGGTTTTCACATTGAGGGCAATATATGGTGCCGTGCATCTGTTGGTTCATCGTTATGTCGAGCAAGACGGAAACCGCAAAGGCGGACTACCAGCAAGTTTCCCAACAAAGCGATGAGGAAGCCGGTGGGAACCAGAACGACTGCCAACGACACGGACAGTGCCTCGGAAAATGTGGCACCGTAAAAAATCCCTATACCGAAGATCAACGAGATGGTGATGAGCACCACAGGCAAGACCATCGCCAAGAGCCAGGC
>CAZISU010000553.1:0-4925 GCA_964541935.1 uncultured Planctomycetaceae bacterium
GCCCGCCGTTCGTTCGAGCCTTGCAACAAATGGCCGCCACCCGTTCTGACACATCCGCGCCCCTCACCCACGACCCAACTACCGCTCGCAAAGCATTTTGGGAAGGCCAATGCGCCATGGCCGTTACCTGGCCCACCTCCGCCAACAGCCCAGCAAACATCCCCCCCAAAGTTGACGCCACCAACCCATCAAAAAAAACCTTTACATGCACTCCGATTGAGTTGCCCGGATCGCTCGAAGTGTACAACATCGACGAATCCCGCTGGACAAAACGCGACCGACGTGACGAAATCCGCGTCCCCCTTTTGGCAACAACCGGCCGCATCGGCCTGGTCGCCAAAGAATCCCCAGCCCCCCAAGCAGCCGCAAGATTACTAATGTGGCTTTCCGGTAGCGAACCAAGCCCGCCAATCAGCACCCGTAGTCCACAAACCACTCTCTACTCTCTCACGCAACTCAGATCGCCCCGCCAATGGGTGGAGCGGCAAATGTCAACCGACACGGCCCGCTCCTATGGAGACCTGGTAGAAAAAACTTTTGATCGCCCACAATGGCTTTTCGCCCTCCGCATCCCCGGCCGCTCAGAATACCTGGCGGCACTTGACGAGGCAGTCCATGAAACGCTTGCTAACGGAAAATCCCCCCAAAAAGCCCTCCGCGAAACCGCCGACCGCTGGCGAGCCATCACAGACCGCCTAGGCAAAGAAAACCAACGTCGCGCATACCGAAAAAGCCTAGAACTAAGGCCATAATCCCCAAAAAACCACCCGGTGGTCCAACCACCCCCTTTTGACAAACAAGCCACCCATTAGCTAGAATCAAGTTTTCCACTACGGAGTCCGATAACTCCGCAGTACGAGACTGCCGGGGCGGTAGCTCAGTTGGGAGAGCGCTGCGTTCGCAATGCAGAGGTCGAGAGTTCGAGTCTCTTTCGCTCCACTTGTAAAGGGTCGTTGTCAGCAGTTGACAGCGGCCCTTTACTGTTGTCATAGCAAGACTTTACAGCGCGAGACAACAACGCGGGCGGCGGATCGTCGGGGACTGCCATTTTGACAGGAATTGTCCCAGATTGCCCAGGCCGCCCCGTGGTTGGGGCAAACTTTGGGGCAAACTGGAGATCTCCATTCTTTCCCGTAGTCGGCTGAAAACGCAGAGGTCGTCTGTTCGGCTGGCCCCGGTCGATGGGCAGGTCGGGCAGCGATTCGATCGCCCCGGCCACGTCCAAAAGCGCCGGGTCGGTGTAGACGTTCATCGTCAGGTCGATCGACGAGTGCCGCATCGCCTCTTGGGCCGTCCTCGGCTTCACCCCGGCAGCGGAGAGCATTGTGCCAAAGGTGTGCCGCAGGGCGTGAATATCAACCGTCCGGCCTCGATCATCTCGTTTCGGGATGTCGGCGGCCTTCAAGTCCCGATCGAGGATCTTGAGCAAGCCGGTCGGAACGTTGAAGATCGGGGAATTGGGGTCGGCGTCGTCCTCTGACTTTTCGGCAATCCACGCTTTCAGATCGGTGACCAAGTCCGACCGAAGGGGGATACTGTTGCCCTCTCGATTCTTCTCGTTTTTCGGATCGAGGATCAGGTGGGGCGGATCGGCGTCGAGTTCCAGCCACCCAATCAGCAGGGTCGCCAGTTCGTTCTTGCGAAGACCGGTCAGGGCCATCGTCTTGTAGATGAGGGCGCGTTCCCGCCCGAGCCGCTCCAACCGCTGATGGATCTCCGGCCGAAGGTTTGCCCCCAGTTGTCCTTTGTTTGGGCCGCGTCGAATCGTCATCGCATTCTCGACCGGTCGGCGTTGGGCCATATCGAGTAGTCGACGAAGTTCCTCTTCGTTCAAGGCACGTCGCTTGCGTCGGCAATCCGCCTTGGCATCCGCTTTGGGAACGTCGAAAAACGGGTTCGCCGTGATTCGCTTCTTCCTCACCAACCAATTGCCGAACCCGATGGCGGCTCCCCGATAGCCGTTTCGAGCGCCGGCCCCCATCGGTTTTTTGGTCCGGTCGTCATGTTCTGCCTTATCGAGCAGCCACCGTTCGAGGGCATCGGTGGTCAGATCCGCAAGTCGGCGCATGTTACATTCGTTGGCGATTCGCAGAAGCCTGCTTCGGATGTTTTTCACGCTCTGCCCGTTGACGCCCTTTGCCGCTTGGTGTTTGACGTAACCTTCGATGTGGTCGGACAAGGGCGTGTCGCGATGCTTCGACATTTCGCTTTCTTCGCTGGAGAGCACACCGGCCCTAACCTTCTCAGCCTCCTGCTCCAGCTTGGCGAGCACCATCTCTGCCGATCGCTTGGCCCGGCATCCCGTGGCCTGTTCACGAATGATCCCCGAGCCGTCGCGGTACTTGGTCGTGTAGGTTCGAGCCTTGACACGAATTCGCGGCTTCCCGTCACGCCCCGTCACCACGGGAGCGGAGTATTGCTTTCCGTGCCGATCGGTCCACTGCGCGTGCTCACCATTCTTCTTTGTCACGATCTCCGCGGTGGGCGGCAGGGACTTCGTTACGGTCTTCTTGAAAACACGACCCATGATTTATCTCCGGTCAAGAACGAAAAAAGGCCACCAAGTGACACCGTGGCTGAAACACACGATTGCCACTTGCCGACGGTCGACATTATAATTGGGTTGCACGGCTTCAGCAAGAAACTGTTCTGTCGCCAGATCCCACCGCAGTATCCGCTAGCGACACACCGGGCAGCCATCGGCAAGCCATTTTTCGAGTTCCTCGCGGTCCCAACGGACCAGAGCCCCCAATTTTCGCGGTCGGGGCATCTGGCCCGAGTCGGCCAGCCGATAGACGTGCCGTGTGCTACAGGACAACAATTGTGCTACGGCATGTACGTCCAGCAGACGCACCTCTTCAGGGGGAGGGAGAGCTGCGGTGGTTTCTGACATGGTGGAAGGATTCCTTGGAAGAAAAGATGTTGGAGGAAATAGCCACGCCACCCGACCGGCTCAACCAGCCAAAACGGAATTGGCTAGATTGAGTGATTTGCGATTGTCGATCGCTTGACGAATCAGACGAACAACCGTCTGCGCGTCCTCGACGGCAGAGTGGGCGACTTCGCCATCGATGCCGGCGCGCTGCATGCAGGTTTTTGTGTCGGGCAGTTCCACGCCATCGGTTTCCGGTTGCCAGTACAGTGCGGCTGGGTCGAGGATGCGGTGGTGGGTTTTGATGTGTTTGTCCCAACTGGTGATCTTGCTCAAAAAGTGGGCGTCGAAGCTGGCGTAGTTCTTGCCGGCTACGACGATCTTCTCGTTCTCCGGATCGAGGCCGTGTTGCTTGAGAAAGTCACGGAAGCGAAAGGCTACGTCCCACACTGACAGATAGGTGTGGCCTTCTTCATGCGTGGCGATGCGGCGGAGAATCGTCTGATGCATTGATACAGCAAACGGCTCGCCCAGGATTAGGCCGTGCTCCACGTAGCAATGGAACGTGGGGCAATCTTCGATTGGCGTGGTTCCGTCGTCGATGACCGCGCCGATCTCCAGGATTTGACAGTTCTCTGGGTTCAAGCCGGTTGTTTCGATGTCGATGCTGATATAGGTGTCCGTGTGAGGGTTCGTGGTCATGGGTTGGATTTCTCGTAAAAAGAGTTTCTTATATTTAGAAAGAGGAGAAAATCAGATAACCCAAACGAGGGCCATATCGAAGCTGCACAGGTCGATCAGCAACATCGGCACGGGATTATTGTCGGCGGCTGCGTTGGCTGTGAACTTTGTGTCGTCGGATCCGGAGCCGTCGGCCAACTGATGGACGATAGCTTTGTAGCGATCTTGTTGGCGGCGTTCAAGCATTCGCAAAAGGGCTCCTGCCGCGTAATCGGCGCCTTCGTAGATGCAGCCATCGAGGTCTTCGTGCCGATCTTCGGGCGGCGTGGCGGCGAAGTCGCTCAATAGCAGGATCGTCGATTCGGTCAGGCCGTAAGTGTCCGGTTCGACGCGAATGATTGTCCAGGCGACAGGGCCAATGAGCGGGATCAGCTTGACCTCGCTGCCGTCAAACGCCGAGCCGAGCTTAACACCGTACAAGGCATTGTCGGTTTGGTCGATGATGATATACTCACCGGCCCCGAAGGTTCCAGCCGGCGGCTCGACCAGGGCGATCTTGCCGACGCAATCCTCGTGAGCAGTGGCTTCGGTCGATGCCCCGTTGTTTCCGAGATAATTGGCAATACGGTTGATGGGTTTCTGTGTATTGGTGGTCATTTTAGTATCCTTCCCCGCGATTGTGGCGCGGATGCATGGGTGAGTAGTGGTTGAATAGTGGAGTAGCGATTGTGAACGTGGGCACAGTTCAGTCTCCGACGACGACGCAGTTGTCGAGGTTTTGGATTGTCACCTTACGCCCAGCTGGGTTGAGGCAGACGAGAAGCGGCGGCTGCGTACGGTCGTGTTGGACGATTTGGGTGACGTTCGCCTTCTGCATCCACATCTTCGAACCGCGACGGACAGGATAGACAACGGCGTGGCCGACCTCGACCGGGCAGCCGAGGAAGTCGCTGGCGGGAACAGTGGGTTTGTCGATACTTGGCCTTGGTTTGTCGAGCATGATTATCGGCTCCTTGAGTTCAGGTTGACAGAAAGACGGTTGCATTGGTGCCTTGCGGCTTGAGGCTGTGTTCTGCGGCGATGCGGTTACAGTACGTATGGTCGTATTCAATGAGCGTGCAGGGGTGACCGATCCGGTCGCAGACACGGAGTGTCGTGCCGGTCCCGGCGAACGGGTCAATCACTCGGTCGCCCTCCAGTGTGCTCAGCTTCACGCAGCGTTCGACAAGTTCTTCATTGAGCTGCGTTGGATGCCATCGCCGGCGTTGCTTGGAGTTGCCCGTGACTCGTGGAAAGTCGAACACGTCGCCGGGCACCCGGCCGCGAGGGTCTGCCCGCTTGTCGCCGTTGAGTTGTCGCCATGATGGGACAC
>CAZISU010000554.1:0-4917 GCA_964541935.1 uncultured Planctomycetaceae bacterium
TTGCCACCATAAGCGACGCCGATACTGCTTCGATTAACTACACCGACTTCAAGCCCGACGCCGACATCATAGACCCCACGGCAGTTCTTGACTTTAACGGGCCGCCCGTCACCGGCACTACGCTGTTGGAGGATGTAGTTTGGTACGACGATGGTACAAAGACCTATACGGACATGTTCGAAGAGGGGACACTCGATTTCACCGGCAGAAAAGGTAGCCGAAACCTGGCGGAAAAAGAATTCACAATTGGTGCCGCCTCCACCTTGGGAGACTTGGTTCAATTCATAGAAGAATCCATGGGTATCCAGACGCCACCGGGTCCGGATGGGGCCAACCCCATCCCAACCGACGGACCTACCGGTGACCCGGCGGGTGGATCCATTGACGGCAGCGGCCGTATCGTCTTTGTGTCCAACAATGGCGTCGATAATGCCGTGGACATATTAAGCAGTTCACTGCAACTGCACACGGCCACGGATACGCTATCCCCAAATCTGCTTTTCGCTTCCTCGCAAGAAGCAGTGGGAACCAGCGCCGTAACTGACTTTATCGCTTACGACTCGTTGGGCATGAGCGTCAACGTTCGTATCACGGCAGTACTGGAAAAAACGACCAATAACGAGACTGTATACCGCTGGTACGCCGATTCGCCGCAAAACCAACCCGTCACGGGCTCGGACATTTCGTTGGGAACCGGCTTGGTCTCTTTCGACCGCGACGGTAACTTTTTCAGTTCGACGAACGAATCGATGTCCATCTATCGCCGCGACGTGCCCTCGCAATCCCCCCTGGAAGTCACGATCGATTTCTCCGAGATTTCCGGCCTGGGTGGTTCGGAGGATGCGAACTTGGCCGTTTCGCGCCAGGACGGTTCCGCGCCCGGAACGCTAACGAGCTTCATCATCGGCGACGACGGCACCATCCGCGGCGTGTTCAGCAACGGTATTACCCGCGAACTGGGCCAGATCCGCTTGGCACGCTTCACCAACCCGGCCGGACTGGAACAAAAAGGCGAGAACCTTTACTCCGCGGGAGTCAACTCAGGCTTGGCCATCCAAGGCGACCCAAACTCGCAAGGCATCGGCTCCATCGTGTCCGGAGCCACCGAATTGTCAAACACCGATATCGGTGGAAATCTCATCGATTTGATCTTGGCTTCCACCATGTATCGCGGTAACACACGCGTGATTACAACCTCGCAAGAGATGCTCGAAGAACTTCTGTCTCTACGTAGATAGATGACATAACCATATGATAAAACTCACACACCTGACGGGCGAACCGTTCGTGCTTAACGCCGAAATGATACTCTACGTCGAATCCCGACCCGATACGTTTGTCACACTCACCAGCGGTGAGCGGATTGTCGTGGGCGAGTCGATGGACGAGGTCATCAGCCGCGCCGTGGATTATCAACGCAGTAAATATATGATACCCACCGCGGCCGGAATGGAACGTGAGACCTGAAACCAGACTGTTAGCCCAGCCGCTTGCGGCGGTTTATTACGGCGCATTCTGTTAGAGAAAGCAACCCAGGGGCAAAACCAACCGGGGCATGAAATGAAGAACAGGTATCGCGCAGAATGGATATTGCAACGGTTGTAGGTGTGCTGTTGGGCTCATCTCTGCTGGTTATGACGATATTGATATCGGATGGTGCATCATTTGGTGCGTTCTATAACCTGCCATCGATGTTGGTGGTCATTGGCGGAGCGATAGCCGCGGTGCTGATCTGCTTTCCGTTGAAAACAGTATTTGGTGTGATTAGCGTCACGAAAAAAGTTGTTCTCAACAAGCAGGATAGTATAGCCGACCTCATCGAGCAAATTGTCTCGCTGGCCGAAACGGCCCGCCGCGACGGACTGCTGGCCCTGGAAGGACGCTTGGAAGAGATCAGCAACCCTTTCGTCATCCTGGGAATCCAGATGGCCGTCGACGGAACGCGGCCCGAGGTCATCGAAAGCATTATGCGCACCGAAATGGACGCCGTTGCCACACGCCACAGAAACGGTAGAAGCATTCTAGACCAAATGGGACGTTTTGCCCCTGCATTCGGCATGATCGGAACTCTCATGGGGCTAGTCATCATGCTCGGAGACATGAAACCCGAAACAATCGGTGCAGGCATGGCCGTGGCCTTGCTGACAACCCTTTACGGGGCCGTTGTGTCAAACTTATTTTGCTTGCCCTTCTCCGAAAAGCTAAACTTTCTTAGTAAACACGAGTTGCTGACGATGGAGATCGTCGTTCGTGGCATCATGGGTATCCAGTCGGGAGACAACCCCAGGGTGATCGAGCAGAAGCTTAACACCTTTATCCCGCCGAAACTCAGACCGGCATCGCAGGAGGCGGCGTAAGCCGGATTGCCATGGGCGAAGAAGATGCAGCGCCAGGCGTACCAGAATGGCTCGTGACGTTCGGCGATATGATGTCGCTGTTGCTCACGTTTTTCATCATGCTCTTCTCCATGAGCGAGATGAAGCAGGAACAAAAATACCAGGCCGTCATGGCGGCACTACACCAGACCTTCGGCTACGATTCGTCCTTGTCATCACTGGCGCCGGGAAAGAGTACCCCCCAAAATTCCGAGTTCGAGGCCCTCGCAAGCTTGGGCCGCGCGCAACGCGCCCACACTATGAAAGGCGGAGCGCCGGTAAAGGCACCCGTCGGAGACAACAAAAAAGTCACGGCCCCCAGGCCAGATGGCGACCCCACCATCGCCGGTGTTGTATATTTCAACGAGGGTGATATCACACTTACAAAAAAAGACAAGAGAAGCCTGATCGCCATAGCCAAACGAGTGGCGGGCATGCCGCAAAGAATCGAAATTCGCGGCCATACCTCGAACCGCCCGTTGGACAAAAGCTCGCCCTACAAGGACCACGGTGATCTGGCCTATGCCCGTTGCCGCGCCGTCGAAGAATTTCTTACCGAGCAAGGCATCGACCGTAAACGATTCCGGCTGGGGATCTCGGCCGGAAACGAACTTAAATATGACGAAACGGACCGGCTCCTGCAAAAAGAAAATCCAAGGGTAGAAGTCCTACTACTACACGAAATTGCTCACAAGTCCAAAAAACAAAACGATTAACTGATACTCTCGCAAACATGGCCGATCAACAACAAAACGAAGACCAACAACCGCTCGAAAATAGCGATGACGCCCAACAGCAACCGTCTGGCTCGTCACTTTTCGGAAAGCTCAAAGTCGCCGGTCTGGTGGCCGCAGTCGTGCTTGTCGAATGTATCTTCGCGTATATGCTCATACCCACGGCCGTAGCCGATCCGCAGACCAGCGAAGCCGCGATAAAAGCAGCCGAAGCCGATCTGGCCGGCAATGATGAAGAAGACGTGGAAGTCAAGGATGAGATCGAGGTCGACTTGGGAGAATTCCGCGTGACCTCATATCAGCCCGCAACAGATACCACTTTTAGGGTAAACTTCCACATCTTCGGGACTATCTCCAAGGAGGATCAAGAGGAATTTGACGTCCTAAAAGCGGCAAATGAGGCCCGATTGAGGGAGCAAGTCAACGTAATTGTCCGCGCTGCCGAGATTCCAGACCTCACCGACCCAACATTAGGCTTGATCAAAAGACGCATTTTAGACAAAATTAACCGAATTCTCGGCAAACAAATCGTCAAAGGTGTGATCTTTAGCGACATGTCGTTTGTCGAACAGTAAAATAACGCCCATAGCGCGCAAAACACCATCAGGAATGGATTCCGATGTCTGCTGACGACGAACCGATCAATCAGGACGATATCGAGCAGTTGCTCAACGGCGGCGCATCGGCCGGTTCCGGTGACGGCGGCGAATCTGCCCAGCAGTCACCCTCCCCCAAAGCTTCCGCAGGTGATCAACCGCTGGACCAGGGCGATATCGAAGCCATGCTGGCCGGCAACGCCAAGACCGAGCAACCCGCACCCGCTGACACTGCCCCAGCACCTGCCCCAGAACCTGTCCAAGCACCTGTCCAAGCACCTGCTGCTGCACCAGACGACGATAAACTGCTCGGGCAAAACGATATCGAGAAATTGCTCAACAAAGCCGGCACTGCCGGATCATCCAACGCGCCAGTCCGGCAAACCGCCCAGCCCCAACCCGCGGCGGCCCCAGCACAAGCGGCGGCCAACGAGGCCATACAACAAGGCGATGTGGAGTTTCTACTCAACCAGGCACAAGAGGCAATCGATTCGATAACCACGGGCCCGGCCGAGCCAAATCCTCAGGGTGTCTCGCAGTTCAAACTCGATAAGTTCGCAGGCGTGCCGGCCTCTACCGAGACCGCCACCCTCGATCTGGTCCGCGATGTTGACCTTGATCTGAAGATCGAACTCGGCCGCACGCACATGTACCTCGAAGACGTGCTCAAGTTAAACAAAGGCTCGGTCGTGCCACTGGACAAGATGGCTGGCGATCCGGTCGACATTTACGTTAACGGGCGGCTCATAGCACGCGGCGAGGTGTTGGTGATGAACGACAATTTTTGCGTGCGCGTGGCTGAACTGATAGCCGGAGAGGCCGCCGGATAGAGAATAGATGTTAGCGGCGGGGCTTGTCCCCGCGTGATAAGGTTAGCCCAGGTAGTAAGCCCAAATTAACCAGGAGCCGTTTTTTCAATTGAAACACTAACCCGAAGCGCAAGCGAGGGACGTGAACCTGATGGGAGTTGTCGACTGCACCTCGCTTGCGCTTCGGGTTAGTATTGGGAAGAAAACGAGGAAAAGGATTTCCCCGTATCATTTTCGGCAAAGCGGCCGCGAATCGTTAGGAAAAAAAGGCACGTCGTCGATTTTCGGCGCCGTAAAAAATCAACAAATCGCGAACAGGAGCAAGGATGCGTCCTATCGCAATAGTAACCGCCGTTGTGTTGCTGGGGATTTTCCCCTCGCTGACGGCTTCGCAAACCACATC
>CAZISU010000555.1:0-247 GCA_964541935.1 uncultured Planctomycetaceae bacterium
TGAAGCAGTTGTCGACGGTAATGCGCTCGACGGGAGTCGTCTCCTGGATACCCCAACCACCGCCGATGTAGACGCCACCTCCGCCCAGATCGTGCAGATGGCAGCGTTGGATACGGTTGTTAGCGCAACCATCGGCCATCCAGATCGCATGGGCGCCCGTATGGGCAACCTCGCAGCTCTCGATGACGGCGTTGCGGAGGCCGACGGCCATGATCAAGGCGTGTTGATAGATCTCCCCTTGTCCGGG
>CAZISU010000555.1:257-4912 GCA_964541935.1 uncultured Planctomycetaceae bacterium
GGATTTCGCAGACGTCGCAGGTTGGCGTTAGTGTTTTGGAAAGAAATGCCACGGAAGTGAAGATGCTCGACGAATTCACCTTTGGCGGGGTTCCCTTTGAAGCTGACGAGCGTGGATGTGACCAGCGGCGCGACCGCTTGGATGCTATCCATTTTCTCGCCTGGCAAGGGGTAATAGTAGAGCGTCCCCGTCTTACGATTGAGGTACCATTCGCCAGGGTTATCCAACCCCTCGAACACATTCTCGACGTAGTAGCGCTGCTGTTTCTCCCAATGGCCCATGGCCCACGGGGCGGGTTCCAGGAAAGTCACACGGCGAGCTTCGGTGTCGATGGTGCGGATGTGATGAATGGACGTTTCCCAGGAATGATAGGCAACAACGATGGCATCCCTATAGCTGTTCCATTCTTTGATATCGGCTTCCTTGAAGTAGAACCCGCGTGAGTTGTTCTTCGAGAGGGGACCGTCCGATCGCAGGAAGGAGCCTTTGTTGGGGATCCTGGCACGGGTGCGGCTATTGCCGTTTATGCAGAGTTGGTTAAAACGCCAGCGTTTACTGCCCGTTTCTTTGGGGAGGTCCACGCGCCACAGCTTCCCGTTGCATTTGTTCCTGCTTTGCACGCTGTCATCGGGCTGCCAGCCTTCGATGAGCGCGCCGCCGCTGAGGACGGCATGCTCGCCAGGGTAGACCTGATACGTGATCGGACAAGCTTGAGTCCCGGAATCATCGGGCGTGAAGACGATCTCCTTGGTTTGCGGGTATACCCCTTCCCGAATGAGGACGACGATGGGCGTTTTCAGTCCGCCCTGGGCAGCTTTGATTTCACGGATTCGATCGCGAGCTTTTTCGATAGTGGCCAAGGGGCCGTCTGAGGCGGAAGCGTTTGGCGTCGCAAGTCGTCCCGTCCATGAGTCGTTGCCCGTCGGCGAGACGAATAGCGTCAACGCGTTGGGATTGGGCTTTACCTGCGGAGAGGGGACCGTGCGGGATGCAGGGGCGGTCGCAAGGGCTGTCGAGGTGACGACGAAAAGTAACAATCCAAACGCGATGGTTCGTCCGTAGGGAAACAACATGAATAATCTCCTGGGGGCAAGCTGGGGAAGGTCCGGGGGGGCATGAGATCATTCTACCCAAATCACATGCCTCAGTAAAGCATTCCCTATTTTGAAAAAGTGCCTTCTCCATTAAAGTCGCCTTCTAACCACGATGTTCCAGTTCCCCAGTTGTCGGCAACTCGCCCAAGGTCGATAAGGTCGACCACACCGTCGCTGTTGGCGTTGCCATCAAGTTGCCCATTGACGCGACGACGCGGGGACAAACCCCGCCGCTGACATTATTGCTAAGTCCTACCTACTTGATAACTATTTGCTTGAGAAATGCCAGAAGCCTCTCAGCCCGCCTGCTTCCCATCCACGGGCATTCCATCCACGGGCATGCAGTGCATTCCGGCCAGGTAGTTTTTGCCGTGGCGGACGGCGTTGTAGAGGCGTTTTAGGCGTAGGATGTGGGCCTTGGGGGCTGCCAGGGAGAAGTGGGTGTAGCGATAGCTGGTTTCGAGGCGGGTCGTCCAGCGACGTTTGTGTTCGAGGTAGCCGGGGCCCAGATCGATGACGGTGTCGCCGCGGCGGAAGCTGTCTTCTATTGTCATCTTCATCAAAACCGCGCCTGGGCAGTTGGCCGCATAAGCCGAATCGAAGCCCATTCTGATGCCCTCGACGCGGCCGTTGTAATGGTAGTTATAGGAGAAGGCTACCGGCCGGTCGTCGACGTAGAGCAGGTTGAGATCTAGGCAGCCGGCCCGTGCGGCAGCGGCGTGAACGTCGCGGAGGAAGTCGTGGATTTGCTCGTGGCAGAGCGTGGTTCCATCGTTCGAAGTTGCCTGCCAACTGGCTTTGGCCACGGATACGGCCGCGTCGAAGAGATCGAATCGCGGGTCGCCGTCTCCCACGCCCGATCCGCCGGGCCGATAGCGGACGAATTTCACGCGGCCCATCTTCTCGAGCCGGCGATCACAGCGCCGCAGTTTCTCGCGCAATCTAGACGAACGGTTACCCCAATACGTCTGCCAATCGTCGCCGATTTCTACAATGGCCGACTGGGCCCAGGGCTGGGCAGCGGGCGCGAAGCCGGCGGCGCGCATGCCGTTTTCGGTTCGACCATGGTCGATTTGGTTTTGGTTGACCCAACGCACGTCGAGTAAATCCCAATCGCGCGGCGTGTTGCGGATGTGATTCATGGCCGCCCGCAACGTCAAAGTAGGGAACGGTCCGATCGGTCCGAAGAAGCTGCCCCAGCCGTCAAGCGGGTAGGTCAAGACGCGGATCGAGCCGGCCTTAGTCTGTTCAGGCTGAACCACCAGCGGAAGAATTCCGATGGGCTCTTCACCGTTAGAAACGATTAGGACGCGCAATCTACGTTGTGCGCCGTAATGTTTCCAGAAAACCTCGAGCCAATCGAGCGATTGAAAGAAACTGGCCTGGCGAGTCTGAGCCAGTAAACTTTTCCATAACAAGCGATAGTGAACCAGCTCGTCAATATCGTTAATTTCTCTAACGCGAGTCATTGGTATCACCTTAAAAATGCTGCTTGCTTCGCCTGCCCATTTAATTGCTCGGTGTAGGACGTGGCTTCTCACCATGCTTTTGAGCAATTACCGTGCCGCGGTGTGATGTAGTCTGACGAACCTTCGCCTGGGTGCCAGTTCAGGGTTCCAGTGCGGAACGACAAACCCTTTCAGGAAAAGCACTTGCAGCGTAGCCTCGCGATTTCAAGGAGTGGCCTGGTGGATGGCGATTCATTTTTGCATCATGGACGAATGCCATAAATCCCCATGCCGTGTTGACCAAAAGCAACATCCGCTGCAAAGCAACTCTCAGGGATGACAATTATTCTGCTTCACGATCATTGGTACAGCCACCCGATGGCCCCAGGCTCCCCACTTGTGGGAGGACGAGGTTGTTAGCGGGCTTTTTTTACGATACTATAACAGTTCTCCGGGTTTCTACGTGAAGCATTCAATTACATCAGTCTCACCACGACTCGAAAGGTAGCCGTGCGGAACTTTAAGAACTCAAACTCTCTTGTAGTCGGCCCAAGCGTTTCTTTGCTGGCGGTCGCTTTGTTTTCAGCCAGTTTTTTCGTACATCTGGCCTGGCCCGTTGCAACTTTTGCACAAGCCGTCGCGGAAGACAAAGATATAGTTGCCCAGGCCGAAGAACCATCGGGCCTGACTGTCGAACAACGCAACACGGCCGTGGCCGCCATGCGTCGCGCGCTTGCCGAAGAGCAGAGTTGGGTAAAAGTCCATGCCGCCGAGCACCTGCTCAATCTCGATTATTCGCAAGGCGTTTTGCAAGAGTTTGAAAATGAGCTTGAGAAGCACGGCGACGAGCCCCAATACCGCATCGGCATCTGGCGAGTTATGGTTCGCGGAACGAACCAGAAAATTGAGCGTCAGAAGTGGATAGACAAGATCAAGGCCGTGGCCCTGGACGCCAAGGCGGCCGACCAGTTGCACGCCATGGAAACGCTGGGCAAATTGGGCGTTGCCATCAGCGAAGAGAAACTCGGGCCCGTCACAGAAGCCGCCGGTAAGACGGATCAATCGATGGGTGCTTATGCCCAGTGGGTGTTGGTCAACAGCGGTCAAGACGAGGGCGCAGACAAACTGGCCGAGTATTTGGATTCGCCTGTCCCAGAACTCCGCAACACGGCGGCCTATGCATTTACATATATAAAAACAGTCTCATCAAAGGTAAAAGAAAAAGTCGCCGCCGCGGCCGAAAAAGACCCCACTCCCTCGCTGATAACAGCCGCCGCCCTGCATGGGCCGAAAGACCAGCGCGAGAAACGTCTCGAACAACTAGTAGAATACACAAAAACCGGCTCGGTTGAAGAACAACGCTCGGCGGCATTGGGCCTGGCACGGGCAGGCAAAAAATCGCACGCCCCTGTGCTGCTGGACCTGGTCGGTTTCTCCGACGCCGACTTACAAATCGCCGCATCTTATGCCGCATGTAAAGTCGATCGCCGCACGCCACGGCTAATGAGCCCAATCGACTGGAGCATTATCGTCGCTTATGCGTTGGGAATGGTCGGCGTGGGCTGGTACTACTCGCGACGCACGGCTAACACCGAAGACTATCTGCTGGGCGGCCGGCAGATGCGTCCCTTGGCCGTGGGCCTTTCGCTCTTCGCCACCATGCTCAGCACGATCTCGTACCTGTCCATACCCGGCGAAATGATCCTAAACGGGCCCATGATCTACTGCTACGTACTTGGATACCCGTTCATCTTCCTCACGATCGGCTACCTGGTCATCCCCAAGATCATGAGCCTGCGGGTGACCAGCGCCTATGAAATTCTGGAAACGCGTCTGGGGCTGACCGTTCGCATGATGGGCTCCTCGATCTTTCTGCTGCTGCGGTTGCTTTGGATGTCGGTAATCATCTACGCCACGGCCGGCACGATCCTGGTCCCGTTGATGGGCCTGGATGCCTCGGCCACGCCGTATATCTGTGCCGCGATGGGTATCGTTACCGTGATCTACACGTCGATGGGCGGGCTCAAGGCGGTCGTTTTCACCGACGTGGTGCAAACCGTGATCCTCTTCGGCGGAGCCATTTTGGCGATTATCCTCATATCCATATTCTCGG
>CAZISU010000556.1:0-4906 GCA_964541935.1 uncultured Planctomycetaceae bacterium
CCACCACCACGGCTCGGCCGGATCTTCGTCCTCCCTTTTTATAACGTGTGGCACGTCCAGGGCGCAGCGATGGGCGTGGTTGGTTTCCTGCGCTGGGGAAATTCCCTGCCATCGTTCACGCCCATTATGGCGTGTCACACATCATTCACGTTTTCTTTCTGCCTATATATGCCAAACAACCGCAGCTCACCTCTTTCGTCGTCCCCAGCCCAACATCCCCGCCAGACACAATCCCAGCAAGCCTACAAACGCCGACGGTTCGGGCACACTCTGCTCCACACCACTCTGCCAGTTGGCGGCCAAGAGCGTGGCGTCGATCTGGTTGACGGCGCCGTCGCCGTTGAAGTCGCCCATTCCCCAGATAGCGCCGCTGTCCTTTAGCCAGTAAGCAGCCAGCACCGCTGCATCGCTGTCATTAACCACTCCGTCACAATTGGCATCGCCGGCCATGGTGGGGGCGGGCATACTCAGGGTTAGCACCGTGTACCCATTCAAGGCTCCTTCGCTGAGGTAGCTCAATGTATAATCGTCTCCATAGGTCGCACCGGTTATGTCGGCCCAATCCGAGATGGAATAATCCCAATAGTTGATCGCATCCGTGCCGCTAACCAGACCTAAAAATTCGACCAGCGAGTCATCGGCATCACCGTGCAACGCCAACATGCCGCCGGAGGCCATGTTGATGAAACCATCGCCGTCACCATCATAGTCGATTCTCAATGCTCCAGAGACACTCACAAGACCGCCATCGGTGATGTTCAGTGTGCCGCTGCCTTCGATGCCGACGATAAGCGTGTTACTATTTGTCCAGGTAGATTCAACTCCATCGACAATTACGACACCGGTCGAACTGGTCGCATGGCCAATGTAGCCGTCGAAACTACTTACCGCTCCACCTCCGGAAATAGTCAGCGAACCGCTGCCTTGGTATCCGATATCGAAATTGCTGTAGCTATTTGTCCAGGTTGAGCCAGTTCCATCGACACTCACACATCCGGCCGAACTGGAGCCGAATCCGATGCAGCCGTATTCATTACTGACAGTTCCGCCATTGGTAATATTCAGCATTCCGCTGCCTTCATCGCCGATGATAAGCTTGTCACTGTTTGTCCAAGTTGAGTCGGTTCCATCGACGTTCACGGTTCCGGTTGAACCGAATTCATTGCCGATGTAGCCGTCGCTATTGCTGACCGCTCCGCCCCCGGTAATATCCAGTGTACCGCGGCCTTGGTAGCCGACGCGTAGGTCGTAGTAACTATTTGTCCAAGTCGAGGTGACTCCATCAACACTTACACTGCCGGTAGAACTGGAGCCGAATCCGATGCAGCCGTATTCATTACTGACAGTTCCGCCATTGGTAACATTTAGCATGCCGCCGCCTTCGTAGCCAATGATAAGATTGCCACTGTTTGTCCAGGTTGAGCCGGTTCCATCGACAGTGGCTGTACCGTTAGCGGCGACGTTCCAACCGAGATAGCCGTGCTTGGACGTGACTGTCAGTCCGCTATTGATACTAAGCGACCCGTTATCAGTCAAGCCGGCGCCTAGGTTTCCTAGACCATCGACATGTAAGTCCACCGTAATGTTTTGCCCCGGAAGGCTGTTGATCGTGCGATAACCAGATTGTGTAAGATCATCGGGGCTATCAAGGACCAGGGCATAATCAGCAATGACACCATGCAGTATGATCGTGCCAGTTCCTCTCATGTCTCCATCATTCGCCCAGAGTAATCCGGTTTCTAGGGTTCCACCGTTGAAATTAATAGTGCCCTGACTCCCCGAAGAATAGGTGGTATGTGTTGTGTCGGCCACAGTGACTAGTCCTCCGTTAGCAATATCCAAAGTTCCGCTGCCTGAGTAGCCGACATAGAGGTCATCACCGTTTGCCCATGTCGAGCCGATTCCATCGACTATCACACTTCCGGTTGAACCAGACTCGTAGCCGATATAGCTGTTTTGTTGGAAGTAGGCATTATTACTAATGACCGCTCCACCACGGGTAATATTGAGCGAGCCATTGCCTGAATAGCCAACGTATAGCTCGTCACGGTTTGTCCAAGTCGAGTCGGTCCCATCGACTCGCATGGTGCCAGTTGAACCGTTCTTATAGCCTATGTAGCCCTCGCCATTGCTGACCGCTCCGCCATTGGTAATATCCAGTGTACCGCGGCCTTGGTAGCCGACGCGGAGGTCGTAGTAACTGCTTGTCCAGGTCGAGCCGCTCCCATCGACTCGCACGATACCGTCCGAGTCGGAATCGTGGCCGATATAGCTAGTGGAATTGCTGACCGTTCCGCCACCGGTAATATCCAGCGTACCGCGACCTCGGTATCCAACGGAAAGGCTGTCACTATTTATCCAGGTTGAGGCGGCCCCATTGACTCGCACGGTACCGTCCGAACTGGAATCGAGGCCGATGTGTCCCTCAGCATTGCTGACCTCTCCACCACCGGTGATGTCGAGCGTACCACGACCTTGGTAACCGACATAAATATCCCTGCTATTCGTCCAGCTAGAGCCGGGTCCATCGACTCGCACGGTGCCGTCCGAACTGGGATCGTGGCCGATGTAGCCCCAGGAATTGCTGACCACTCCGCCTCTGGTAATATCCAGTGTACCGCGGCCTTGATAGCCGACATAAAGTGAATTATTGTTTGCCCAGCTAGAGCCGGGTCCATCGATTCGCGCGATGCCGTCCGAACCGGAATCGTGACCTACGTAGCCCCAGGAATTGCTGACTGATCCTCCTCCGGTAATATCGAGCGTACCGCGTCCTTGGTAGCCTACATTGAGGTCGTTACTGATTGTCCAAGTCGAGTCGGATCCATTGATACTCATAGTGCCGGTAGCTGTGGCGTCCCGGCCAATACACCCATGAGTGGAGGCCACTGCCAGTCCGCCACTAATGGTAAGTGACCCGGTACCTGCCGCGCCAGCGCCAAGACCTACCTGATCGTTGATGACCAAGCTCACTGTAATGTTTTGATTTGGCTCGCCGTCGATAGTGCGGTAGTGCCATATGAAGTCGTCAAGGCTGTCGAGGGTCAGAGAATCATCGACAATGACGTCGTCATGCAGTAAGATCGTGCCCGTCCCTGTCAGGTTCGCGTCGTCTGCTTGAAGTAGTCCGGTATCGAGAGTTCCTCCGTTGAAATTGATTGTGCCTTGGCCGCTTGGTTGTGAGCCGACATGCGTCGTACCGACCACGGTGATCAATCCTCCGTTGATAATGTCTAGCGTTCCATTACCATCGTATCCGACATAGAGATCCCTACTATTAATCCAAGATGAGCCAGGGCCATCGACTCGCACTGCACCATCAGAACCGGAATAATGGCCTATGTAGGCGTTGTCATTTATATAGACTCCCTCATTACTGACCGCACCGCCACCGGTAATATCCAGCGTACCGTTGTTGACGTATAGGTAGCCACTGATTGTCCAGGTCGAGTCAGTTCCATCGATGCTAACGGTGCTGGTCGAACCATGATTGTCGCCGATCTGAGCCCAAGTATTACTAACTGCTCCGCCTCCGGAAATATCCAGCGTACCGTTGTTGAAGTATAGGTGGCTACTATTTGTCCAGGTCGAACCGGTTCCATCAACTTGTACGAATCCGGTCGAACTGAACCCACCAATATCCGCCCAGGTATTACTGACCGCTCCGCCTCCGGTAATATCCAAAGTACCGCTTTCGACGCGGAGGTCGTGACTATTTGTCCAAGTCGAATCGATTCCATCGACTCTCACCGCACCGCTTGACCCGAAATTACTGCCAATGTTGCCGGAAAAATTACTTACTGCTCCTCCACCGGTAATATTCAGTGTACCACTACCGTAGTCGCCGATGTCGAGGCTGCTACTATTTGTCCATGTCGATCCGATCCCATCGACCGTCACGATGCCGGTCGAACCGGATTGGTTGCCAATCCAACTGAAGTTAGATTCGATCTGAGAGCCCCCGTCGACACGTAGTTCGCCAGATGAGGTTTTGCCCACGGAAGCGTTAGTACCGCTAAAACCGCTGGTCCAGGTTTCCGGATCGGCGGGATCGATGTCGGTTGCTCCGACACCATCGGGATCGACTACGATGGCTGAGAAAATTGGTTGCGGCGAGACGAGTAGAATGGCTGCAATGGCTAAAACGAGCAGAAATGCCGTGCGTTGGTTCTTCATCGTGTTTCCCTTTCGTTTATGTATTTAGGCAAACGGTTACAATAATTGATCGTAATGGACTGTATGAACTAGGGCAACCCCCCAGGTTTAGTTGGTTAGGTCGAGTTTTTCACCTGGGTTACCCGCTAGAGCGCCATACGCACGATTGGCGCAGGCATGTATGTCGATGCAACCGTCTATCCCCGCATGGCCCCACAAGCGTGGACCATGGCACCCTGACACCTCCAATAAATGACAGCCGAGGGCGGCTGGAGAACTTACGCAAGCGTTTGGTGGCTGAAGGATTTCGGGTCGCGCTTGACGGGAAACCCCGCGAGACTCCTCCGAGACAGAAATGCCTTGACGGCAAACAAGAGGCGAAGGCCATTGCGATGCGATTGGGTAAGCCTCCCAAGGAATATGCCAACTGGTCTCTTCGACTTTTGGCGGAACATGTGGTAGAACTTGCGCTAGCCGAGTCGGTCAGTCACGAAACCATCCGCCGGACGCTTAAAAAAACGGGATGACGAAACGAAAGATTCAATATTGGGTGATTCCGCCCGGAGCCGACGCGGAGTTCATCGCGTCGATGGAAGAAGTCCTCGACACCTATGAAGAACCGTACGACGCGGACTATCCCGTGCTTTGCATGGATGAACAGCCGGTTCAATTTCACAAGGAGACTCGCAAGCCAATTCCCGCGACGAAAAACCATGCCCGTCGCGTTGATTACGAGTACGAACGCTGCGGC
>CAZISU010000557.1:0-4899 GCA_964541935.1 uncultured Planctomycetaceae bacterium
GTCGACATCGTGGTCACCAGTTCGGCCGGCTATCCGTTGGACGCCACCTTCTACCAAACGGTCAAGGGCATGGTCACGGCCCTACCGGTGGTCAAGCCCGGCGGCACGATCATTATCGCCGCCGGCGCGACCGAAGGCGTCGGCAGCCCCGAGCTGCATCGTTTGATCGACGAGAACCCCACGCTCGATATCTTCATGAAGAAAGTGCTCGAAGAAGACTACTTCATCATGGACCAATGGCAGTTGGAAGAGCTAGCCAAGGTACGTCGCAAGGCCAAGGTGCGTTTTGTAACCGACGCCATCCCGGCCGAAATGGTCCGCCGCCTCTACGTCGACCCGGCCCCCTCGGTCGAAGCCGCCGTGGCTGACGCCCTGCAAGAATACGGCCCCGATGCGAAAATCGTGGCCATCCCCGAAGGGCCCTACGTGCTGTCGGCCTGTTCAAGATCACATTAGCCAGCCGCTTGCGACTTCTTAAAATCATTTTATTTGTGGCTCTGAATCAACCTTCCAATCTTCCGGAATCACAAGATTATCAATTTTAAGACGTGCAATACGTCGTTGACCGTCTGGTGTCAGTAGAGGTGCATGGTAGATTACCATCCCCCCGATATCGGCAGCATCCAAATAGGGCACTATCTGGTCGGTCATTCCAGTTTTTCGCAAACTTAACCAGTTTAAATCAGGGAAAGTCCTCAGAATACACTTGATCCCCTCGTTCGTCAGATCGAGCGATCCGTAGACTGAAACATGGTCGCATTCATTATTCATTCCAGAGAACACTGCAAAAGCGCCGCTGTCGTCAAGGTCTTGATCCCAAATCTCAATCTGAACGCAATAGGGAAACAGTCGGAGTCGTTGACCGACTTCACATAGCATTTCGTTAACATTATTCCAGCGAGACTTGTCGAGCCTGGAAGTTCTATCATATTCGAATCCCTCTGCGTCCCAGGTAATCCATGCTGACCGATCAAAACAACATCTCGGCACTGGGATATTGAAATCATGAAACGGTCTCCAAAGGGCGTATGGCAAGAGATCGGGCTCGCCACTGAAGGAAAAATACCATCCAATTTTTTCTAGTTCAATTTTAGCCTTTTGCTCTGCCTGATATTGCGTTTCATAGTAACTCCATACAGAAAACACTACAGCAACCAATGCCATAGCCGCAAGCATCTCACGGATTGAAAACTGCCATGGCTTCCTGTGCCGTACAGTGTGTACATGCCAAAGCAGAGTAGGCACACCTGCAATAATGCCAATTATAACAAGATTTGCGAATAGTTTTCCGACATGAAGTTTTTTGATGTTTTTTAAACGTTGCCACACGTTCAAGTTGCTTTTGATTATCCGCCAATCTTCAACTTCCTCGAAGTAACCACCAGAGGCAAATGGATTACTTGGAGTAACGCGCCAATCCGCTGTTCCTTCGATATACGGAAAAGGCCAGCCCTGTTCAAAACAGTTGATCGATATACCCCATGACTGGTGATGTCGAAGCGGCACTGAAATTGCACCGTACAATGCAACCGGAACAAAGATTATCGCAAAAAGGACAAACACATGCCATCGTGGACGGTGAACGAGCCTTGTAATTCGACTGACAAAATTCATTCGCACTGCCTCTCCCCATGAAAACCGGCTGATTCCGCAGCATGTTATGGGGTCCATTTTACGGGCTAATCGCAGAATAGACAACCTTTGCGTCTTGGCGGCTTTGCGTGAGAATAATGCGAGGGGGAATACTTTGGGGCTTCCACGAACAAAAGCCTCTCGCGAAGACGCCAAGGCGCAAAGATTATATGAGGTGGAGTTAGAGTTATTGGGTGCTTCTTGGTGCGTCGCGCACGCACCCTACTCTGGGCCCCCTCGGTTTCGCGATCAGCGGGCAACTTCTTCCGGGTTGTCGACCATGGCGTGGACGGCACTCTATATTAGCTTGTAAGCGGGCAGGTCCATTTTTGCGGCGCTGTCCGAGTTTCCGTTTTCACTCGACAACAAAAATGGGGGGCAGCAGTCATGTCGAAAACTGCTCGCGGTCATATACAAATATCCGGCTTTCATAGCGCGGAAATGGATTACCAGTTGCTACGCACGATCGGCAAGGCCAACACGGCCGCCTCGGTGGGGCAATGTCTCAATGCGGTCAAGCACATCAACGAAGGTTGCGTGGCCGATTGGACCGAGATTTTTTCGGACATGGCTGAAAATGCCCGTCGCGATGCCGAAGAGCGGCTTGCCGCCGGGCATATTGCCAGCGCGCGGGATCTGTTTCTGCAAGCATCGGAATATAATCGCACGGCCGAATACTATGGCGACCCACGCTCGTTCGAGCACCACGACCTGGGCAGCCACGCCGCCGAATGTTTCCAGAAGTATGTGGGTCTGATAGAAGAGCCGGCCCGCTTTGTTGAAATTCCATACGAGGACGGTTTCTTGCCGGCCTACTTCTTTTCGCCTTGCGGCGAGGAAAAGCCACGCAAAACCGTGCTGGCCTTGAGCGGTTTCGACGGGACTTCGGAAGAACTGTTCTCCACGGTCGGACGCTTCGCGCTGGAGCGCGACTTTAACGTGTTGCTGTTCGACGGACCCGGCCAGGTGGGATCGCTGCGGCTGAATCCCGACCTGAAACTGCGGCCCGACTACGAGGTGCCCATCGGCGCCGTGCTGGACTATGTCTGCAATCGGCCCGATGTGGATCGCAAGAAGATCGCCCTGGTGGGCGTGGGCTTCGGTGGCTATTTTGCGCCGCGCGCGGCTGCTTTCGATAACCGCATCAAGGCGCTGGTGGCCAACTCGCCAATCGTCAATCTGTTCCGCTACACGGCCGGGTTCGTGGGCGGCGAGGAAGAACTCGAGGCGTTTCTCACCAGCAACGATTTCGTACTGGAAGAGATCGATAAGCTGCCGCCCGGCTCGATAGATGACGAGTTCCATTGGGTGATCGCCAACTTCTGCTTCCGTTTCGGAAAACGCTCGTTCGGAGAGGTCAACAACTATATGCGAGAATTTGTCTTGACGTCCGACGTGCTGGAGAAAATCACCTGCCCCACTTTGGCGATGGTCGGCAAAAGCGAAGGCGACGAACCGGCCCATCAGGCCGAAGAGTTCTGCAGCCTGGTGTCCGGCCCGGTGACCAAGCGGGTATTCAGCGACGAGGAAGGCGCCGGCTCGCACTGCCAGTCTGGCAACTATCGCCTCGCGGCCGGCGTGATGCTGGACTGGATAAACGACGTCTTCGGCAACCAGCATACGGCTGAAAAGGAAAAAGCTGTCATCGAATCTCCCAAAACCATCAAATCGATATAGCCGCAATTAAAGCCTCCCAAACTACCGTAACAGCACAAAACTCCGCTCTATCACCACCTCAGCAGAAAAATTCAAAAACTTTCCCCCAAGTTGCGAAATACGGCTTGACGATACGCACTAACAGTAATAGAATCTATTACTGTTAAGGAGTTTACTATGTATCCTGCCAAAAAAAGACGTAGTACAGTGCAGCGACGGGTGATTTTGGAGGAACTCCAAAAGCTGGAGATCCATCCAACGGCCAGTGAACTATACGAAACTGTCCGACAAAGGTTGGGGGATATTAGCCTGGGAACGGTTTACCGGAACCTTGTACTTCTGAGCGATATAGGAATAATCCAGAAGCTAGAGTTCGGCGGCAGCGAGGCCCGCTTCGACGGGAAACCGGAAAAACACTACCATGTGCAGTGTATAAATTGCGGCCGCGTCGATGATTTACACGACTTGCCCGGCAAACTGTCGATAAACCTTCCTGTAGAAACTGATGATTTTCGGATAACGGCTCATCGCGTGGTGTTCTACGGGATCTGCAAAAACTGTCAAAACGAAGGAGAAAGTAAAGATGAAAACTGAAATTCAAGACGCTTTTAACAAGCAAATTAACGCCGAGTTATTCTCTTCCTACCTGTACCTTTCGATGTCGAGCTACTTCGAGTCGAAAGATCTGCCCGGCATGGCCGCTTGGATGCGGGTGCAGGCGCAGGAAGAAGTTATCCACGCGATGAAGTTGTTCGACTTCATCAACGAGCGTCGCGGCCGAGTGGTCCTGACCGGCATCGGTTCCCCGAAGACGGAGTGGAGTTCGCCACTAGAGGCCTTTGAGGATGCGTTCAAGCACGAGTGCGGAATTTCGGCCAGAATCGATGCGTTGGTCGACATTACCACCGAGCAAAAAGACCATGCCGCCGTTGCGTTCCTGCAGTGGTTCGTCACCGAGCAAGTCGAAGAAGAGTCCACCGTCGATGCGATTGTCGCCAAGCTGAAGATGTTCGGCGACCATTCGATGGGGCTGGTAATGCTCGACAAGGAACTGGCCGGCAGAACCGCTGGCGCAAGCCCCGCCGACGCGAGCGCCGGAGAGTAACCCTTTTAGCCCGGTCGCTTGCGACCAGCGCTTAGCCACCCGGAATCTACAATCAATAAATAACAAATACTGTCCCATAAATAATAAGGAAAAACCAATGTCTTCACTAGTTACCAAGGAAGCGCCGGACTTTTGCGCACAAGCGGTTTTGCCCAACAACAGTTTCGATACGCTTTCGCTATCGCAGTACCGTGGGCAATACGTCTTGCTGTTTTTCTATCCCCTCGATTTCACCTTCGTGTGCCCTTCGGAGATCATAGCCTTCGATAAGTCGCTGAAGCAGTTCGAGGAGAAGAACACGGCGGTTATCGGCGTATCTGTCGATTCGCATTTTACGCACCTGGCTTGGAAGAACACGCCTCGCGACCAAGGCGGCATCGGGCAAGTGCAGTTCCCGTTGGTGGCCGATTTGGGTAAAAAGATCGCCGCCGACTACGGAGTGCTTTTCAACGACGAAATCGCACTGCGCGGTTTGTTCATCATCGCCATGGAGGGGATCGTGCGCC
>CAZISU010000558.1:0-4897 GCA_964541935.1 uncultured Planctomycetaceae bacterium
AGGCCGCCTTGAGGCCCAGCAGCACGGCCAAGATGCCCGACACGGCCACCCAGGTCGAGACCGCGCGGACCAGAATTAGGGGCGGCCCATCGGCTTCGTCCTCGGTCAGCAATAGCGAGGCCCACCAAGTGGCCAGCACGATTGTCAAGGAGTACATGGCCCAGCCGATCATCAGCGTGCGATAGCCCCAGCCCGCGTCGCTGTCGGATGTTATGTCGAACGCCGTGCAGTATTGCTGTACAGAACAGGCCAACAGCCCCACGGCGGCCATGCCCGCGATGCCGATGAAATTGGCCAGGGAGCCGGTGCGGCCTCGTTCGATGCCGTGCCAGATGACGACCGCAATAGTTGCCAACAATGCGGCCCAACCGGCCGGCAGCCCCACGGCCCCGATGTAATCTTCGAACCACAAATCTAGAGAGATCAGGGTAAACGCTGGCAATAACAGTAAGAGGTTCCCGACCAGTGCCATGGCGAGTTGCATGTTCATGAGGATCGTGGCCGAGGACTTTTTGACGTCTTCATGCCAGAATGGGGCCCAGCGTCTGGCGGCCATCCACAACCCGGCCCAAACGGCGGCCGTCACGGTGGCCAGTTGTAAGAGCGTGATTTCGAAACGCGGAGATTCAGTTGGCATCTTGGCCAGGGTAACACTCAAGGCGTAGCCCAAGACCACGCTCAGTTCGACAACCAGTCCGGCCATGAAGGCGTAGGCCGAGGAGCGCTCGCGAATGGCGTATCCGACCAGCACCAGAATCACGGTTGCCAGCGGCACCATGTACGATACTTGCGGGCCGAGCGATTCGAAAAAGCTGCCGGCCGAGGGCCCCACGGCCCGATTGCCGGCCAGTTCGAAGGCGGCGGCGTAGACCGTCAGGGCAACGCTTGTCCCGCCGGCGGCGGTGACGATCATGCCGCGGGCCAGACGGTCGGCCGTGTGGCTTAACTCCAGCTTGGCTCCGGCACGTGTAAGCAATCGCGCTGTGCCGCGTCGGTACCAGACCAGCAACGAACAAATCGCGAAACAGGCGGCCAAGGCCCAACGGGCGGCCGAGGCCGAGGCTAGGTCGTTGACGAAACTGGTTGCCAGCAAGCAGGGCACCGTGAGCGCGATTATGATCGCGGCGGCCAGTTCGGAGTCGCGCCAGCGGCTCCAGAGCGTGACGATGGCCCATACGCACAGGACGCCAACGACCAGCCAGGCGCCCAGACCGCATCCGTCCGGGACTCTGACGATTGCGGCATTCTGGGTTGCGCCAAAGAATTCGCCACCGCAGGCAACGATTAACCACCAGGCGGCGGCTGCGAATTGGCAGCATACGACGGTGTATTGAACGGCCGCATCGACCGGCACCCAGCTTGGGTTGAGCAGTCTATCGGCGGTTGGTATTTTTCGCAATACGATGCGAACCCCGGCCCAGCCCAACCCTAACGCGGCCAGGGGAAGGAGGTAGGCTTGCTGGCACAGCGGGTTATCGAGGTAAAGGTCCTGTTGTTCGATCCAGGCGTTGCTTGCCAGAATCGCGGCCAGGCTCAAGGCGGCCTGGGCGGCTGCCACGATTGTTGCCCGCTGGACCAACGCGCCCAGCAGCATCCACACGGCCGCGATCCAGCAGACGAATCCGGCCGCCACGAGTGTTGTCTGGGGAGACATGAACAGTAGTGCCGGCGCGGCCAGAATGGAAGAGCAAAACGCGCCCAGCAGCAGGGACTTGGAAAAAACGTCACGAATGTCAACTGCGGCGCCCTGCGACCCGCGTGTGCCGCTCAGCCAAGCTCGAAGCGAGACGGCCACGCTTTCCCACGTGTGCGCATCACCATCGTCACGTTCCAGGCCGGGGATGCTTGCTGCCGCGGCGTCTTTTCCGGCGATCATGAGTCTAATGGCCAGCAACGCCAGTCCGGCCACGCTGGCGTGCAGCAAAAAGGCCCCGGCCAAGGGCAGGTTGGCCCACCACGCGGCCCATAGCATCGAGCCGGCCGCCAGCCATACGCCCGCGTCGGCAAACAGGGCATTTCGCCATCGCGCGGCCAGGCCCAGGCAGACGGCGGCGTAGAGCCCGAAGAGGATCGCGGCCCGCAAGGTATCGGCGTCAGTGCCGAAGCCGTGCCAAGTTACCAACGAGAGGCCAATTGCGGCCAGCACCGCGCAGCCGCCCAGATAAACCACGCCGTGGCGGCGCAGCCCGCGACGGACCAGTAGTTCGGCCACGACGGCCATGGCCACGAACACGGCGGCCAACACGTTGCCGCTGGACGCGCTGGTTACCAATCGCAACATTTCCCTGGGCAATTCTTCGTGCGGGATCAACAACAAGCGGCCGACGACCGTCTGATAGCCAACCAGGGTTACCAGTGATATAGAAGCGATTGCACCGGCGTGCATTGCCGGCATGTGGTAGCGGAAGGCCGACCAGACGAGCGCGGCCGTGGCCAGCAGTCCCACCGCGATCATCGACAGGGGCGACGGCCAGGCCAGGCCCACGGCGGCCAGAAGTACGGCAAGGCCCACCAGTCCCACGGCCGTGCCCGCCATGCGATAGGCCTCGACGGCTTCATCTTTGGGCGAACTTTTGTCTGAGTCGGCAACAAGCCCGCGGGCGACCGTCAATCCCGCGTTCAAAAGGCCCAAGGCGGACAGGGCAACGGCCGGGGCCAGGCATTCGAGCATATGGGCCATCGCCAACGCTTCCTTGCCTTGCACGACCAGCAGGCCGTGGGCCAGAACCAGGGCGAAGGCCGCCGTGCCCAAAAGCGAAAACAGGCCGACCGCATCGGAGGTGTCTAACTGTGCGTGCCGCCGGTCGGAGGTCGTGGACTCGGCGGCGGTCTTGTACTGTCGCACATAACTCAAGATGACGGTTGCGAAAATTGCGGACGGCAGCAGTCCCATCGCCACGATGATCCAGATATGGTGAGTGTTTTCGCCAAGCTGGGCCCAGTTCAGTCGCGCCTGGCCCAGCATGAGAGCCGATTGGCCTAGCACGCCGACAGTGCCTTGAATGCATCCCTTGGGTACGAGCACCTTCATCGTTGGCCATAAAAGCAAACCGAACACGGCCAGGGAAATCACCTCGACGCAAACGGTCAACAACTGGCCAAACTCCTTGGGCAGGTCGGCCATGATGAGGAAGCTCAAGGGCGTGAGCAAGGTGGCGATCATCAACATGCCGCGGCTGGTGGTCGCCAGTCGCCAGCGGTGATGCGCATAGAGCCCCAGGCCGTAAACGGCTGCCGCGATGGTGGCGAAGATCAAGAATTGCGAATAGGGAACCGCGGCCAATTGGTTGCGCAGGCTGATAGCCAGGGCAACACCTCCGCCCACGAAGAGCATTCCACCTATCAACTCGCCCCAACGCATGTTGCGTTCTTCCATGAAAGCTTCGAGCATCTGCCCGAAGGAGCGACGCGGTGGAGCGGGTGCGGGGGCTGGAATCGGTGCGGGGGCTGGGGAGGGGGCCGGGGCTGGGGCTGGTTTCTGCGGCGGTATCTGGACAGGTTTCGGAACAGATTTCTGGACTGGTCGAGCTAGCAGCGGGGTGTTTGCACGAGGTTGGCGAGGCGGGGTGGGTTGGGGCTTTGGCTTGTCGAGTGGTTTGACGCGATCGCTTGGGAGGGTCTTTTTCTCGGGCGATTCTTTCGGCACGAATCGCCGCGGAATGTCGGTTTGGGTGGAGCTAGCGGCGGCTTTGGAGTTTGTTGTGGTTGCGGGGTAATTGGCTCCTCGACGATTTCGGCTGTGACCGCCTCGACTGGACTTTTTTGTTTGTTTTGTAATTGTTGACGATAGACGGCAGCTTTTTGTGTGATTTCCTGGGACGTTTTTTCGTCGACGAGGCCGGCGTCCCTGAGCCGCTTGAGCTGGCGTAAGAAAGCGTTGTAGTCTTGAGTTGCGGCCCGCGCGCGGTCGTCGGGCATTACGCCGCACCAATCGCAGGTGCGGGTGTCGATACTCGTCATGCGACCGCAGTTTGCACACAACCGCTTGTCGTGGGCCGGATCGCCACCGAAGAGGGATCGAAACATGATCGCGAGCACAACCCACATCCCATGTCCGACCAAAGTCACCACGGTCGCGGCGAAGAGAAGGACGCACAGTATTGCCAGCAGTTCAGCCATTGTCCCAAACCCAAAAAAATGTGCCGCCCCAGCTAAAAATCACAACAAACCAACACAAATCGGCGTGCCCCACAAAGATAGGCCCTATTAGGCCCATAATATAACGGGTTTGATTGGGAAAGATGCAACTTTTTTGTGTTTTTTTATATTGGACAGAACTGGCAATATCCACGTAAGATCTTTTCAGTAAATATGTTACATCAAGATTGCGTCGCAAGTTGGACGATTTAAAGCTTTGTTACTCGTGAGTTGGCACTATTGAGATGCGCTGCTAATTAGGTTGCATCAGAGACTGACAATTTTTATAATACGCATACACCCCTATATTCCACATATCCCACCCCCCCACCTCACAAACAAAAATACGGGAGTAAGCCATCATGGCAGACAAGACCGACCGACGCTGTTTCCTAGCACGAGGCGTATTGGGAGCGGCCGCTATAGGTGCTGCTCATAGCAGCATCGAAGAGAACACCCTCCAGGCCGCCATCAAAGACGGCTCCGCTCAGACCGCGAGCAAGCCCAAGACTTCAATTCCGGCGGGCAGTCTGCCTTGTGGCAAGATCGGCGATGTGTCGTTGAGCCGCTTGATGATCGGCGGTAATCTGATCGGCGGTTGGGCTCATAGCCGCGATTTGATGTATGCCTCGAAGTTGTTCACTTCCTACAACAACCAGGCCAAGGTCTGCGAAACATTGGAGCTTGCTCAGGCCTGCGGCATCAATACCATCCAGATGGACCCCAAGTGTTGGCCGCAGGTAACGAATTACAACAAGGG
>CAZISU010000559.1:0-4894 GCA_964541935.1 uncultured Planctomycetaceae bacterium
AAGGAGGCGAATGGAACGAGGGAGCCGACTTTCTGCCCGACGCGGTCATCGTAGCCGAAGGCGGATACGAAGCACGAGGTCTGGTGGTGGATATCGGTTTCTATTCGCCCAAAGCACAAGACGTGGTCGTGCAAGCCGTCAGCAAAATGGCCGCTAAGGCCGGACGGTAACGCTAGCATCCAACTTCAACTCATTACCCTCACATATCGAGAATCATGCGAACACTTCGGTTCCCTTTGGCGCCGGTGCGGGGAAGTCATGGTGACAGCAACAACACGCCTGCCGATCGCGCGGGGCAAGTTTACCGCAACTTGGACAGGGCAGCCGTGCGGGCCAGGAGCGATGGGCCAGATATCCTAAGTAGGCCGGTAGGCCGAAGAACAGCACAAAGCCAGTCCAAACCCAGGTCCACGGCAGACCGTATTTGCGCTGCCGGCGGTAGCATAAAATGGCTAAGACCACGCAGGTCACACCCGTTATCAGCAACATCGGCCAGTACATGTGCAGGCCCTTGCTTAGAGCAGCCCAATATCCCAGGTACGGTGATTCGGCCGGCGCCCAAGGATAGCAGACGAAAACACTGCCGATTATGCCGACAGATGGCAGGGCGGTGGATCCTAATAGGGATTGCGTGGTGTTACTTATTGTCGAGCGCTTGTGCAAATCCACACGTTTACGCTCTGTGATCTTTCCCGCCGTATCGATCCAGAACAACTCGTTGTTTTTATTAACAAGGGCCTTGTCTCCTTTAAGGGGAATGAAAACAAAAGTACCATTGCGGAGTTCCGCGGGCAGCAGATATGTTTGAATTTCCTTGCCGCTGGGATCAAGAAGCAGGACTCGGTCGGGCATGCGAAGCAGAACCACAGAAATAAAAGTTAGTTTATCCGGCTTGATTTCGGCATCCGGTTTTGGCTTACGTGATAATTCGGCTGAAAGCAGATTGGTCTCCTTGCGCACGACCTCTGCCGTTCGCTTCTTCAGATTGATATGCATCAAACCATCGTCTGTCAGGAGGAATCTCGTTTCATGTTGGTCTTTAACGAAGCCGCTGGAAAACAGCGAGCGACAACCCCGCTGATCGATTTTTCGGCCATTGACAGGAAATTGCTCCTCCCGTGGCGGTTTGTTGAAGCTGAATCCATTGAGACCTATGTAGCCAATTTTTGCTCTGGTCACATTGTCGTAACCCACTACATATACACGCCCATGAAGTTTGCCATCGCAAATTAAGTACCATTGTTCGGTGCTTTCCCAAAACTCATTTATCCTCGCGATACGTCGCGACCAGGATGGCCTGAAAAACCGTTTTCGCTGGTCTATCGGCCCCGAGAGTGATGGCCAATATCCCATGTCATATCTTGTCATTTCCAGGGGCTTGCCATCCAGGGTGCGGTAGGTGCTTGTCTGGTAGTTGTTGTTCACAATTGATTCGATGATCGGCGTACTGTCACGGGTGAATGCCAATGTCTCACTAACATTATCAGAAGAGGTAAGCGAGATGACGATCCCGGTGCTCAGCCCAAACACCATGGCCCAGATCGTGCCGGCTCCAACTGACAACATAACGGCCAGTGCCAGAAACCGAAATAGTGTGTTTCGTATTGTCATGGTAATGTCTTGCTTGGGATTAGGTGTAATCATGCGATTGGGCGACGAAGAAGATCATAGTAATAATCCAGACGTCCACTGCCAGGATGATCCAACACGGCCACAATGATCCGTTGAGCCCAGAGTTAGCAGTTGCTACCACGACGAACACCGCAAAAATGGCCGCCGCCAATGGCAGGAAACGGGACTGATACCATCGGCCGGGCATGATACCGGTGAGAAAGGCCCCGAAATAAATAATGGTCATGGCCGACCAGGCAACCCAACTCGACACGGTCATCGACCACTCGAAGGGGCTTGCATGGTTGCCGGGCGTCGCGGCCCAAAAGCTATAGATCAACAATGGAACCGCAGTGGCAATCAGGTATACGGCCGACCCCACAAACAGCTTCATGCCCATCAGCCAGCGACGACTGGCCGGGCGATGGAGCAAAAAAGGATAGGTGCCGCGTACGGTTTCACCAAAGGTTTGCCACAGGCCAAAAGCAATTGCCACCAGGGCAGCGAAAAAGTAAAACTTGCCCACGAAATTGTCTTGAACAAACGGGATACTGTCGATGCGTGATCCGGACATGCCCAGGTAATTAAACAGATTTAGCGGGGAGCGGGGATCTATCGCAGCGATGGTGATTATTCCATATATAATCATGGCCACGACTGCGATTACTCTGACTTCTCTCAACTCTTTCAATGCCATGGATCTAAACATCGGCCACCTCCTCTTCGGTCGAAAAAATCGGCAGCCCACGACGTGGGCCGATTGTGTACTCGATGAAAGCGTCTTCAAGGTTGAATTCGATCTCTTCCGTGCGGCGTGGCTGGAGCGAATCGAACAACTGCCGATGCTCGCCGTTGAGGCCGACCACCACCAACTCCAAATTGTGGCCCACCGGCCGGCAGTTTACCAACCGCGGACAGGGCGGTAACTCGGGCGGTGGGCCCTCGAACTCCAACACCACTTTGCGAACAGATTGCTTGAAATGATCGGTGGGACAATCGACACGCAACACGCCGTCCACCAGAACCCCGATGCGATCGGCCACGCGTTCCACATCGCCGAGGATGTGCGAACTAAAGAGTATTGTGCGGCCGCGACGCTGGATGATCTGGATCAGCGATTCTAGAAAATCTCGCCGTACAACCGTGTCCAAGCCCAAGGTCGGATCGTCGAGGATCAGCACCTCCGGGTCTGTGGCCACAGCCAGCGCCAAGGCAACTTGGGCCCGCTGACCGCGCGACAGTCGGCGAATGCGGCGTTTGGGAGAAAGTTCGAAATGATCGAGGATTTGACCCAACAACTGCTGGTTCCAGCGGTCGTAAAACGAGCGCGTGAACTTGACCGCCTGGCCGATCGTCATCCAGCCATACAGCGGATGGCCCTCGGCCAGATAGGCGATGCGGGCCCGCGTTTGTGGCCGCAATTGGGCGGAATCTTCGCCCAGTACTTCGGCACGCCCATAGCTGGGATGCGATATTCCCAGTAGCATTTTTATGGCGGTCGTCTTGCCCGCCCCGTTACGGCCCAGCAGACCATACACGGTCCCCTGAGCTATCCGCAGGTCGAGGCTGTCGAGGGCACAGTAGGCACCGTAATACTTGGTCAGACCGTGGGTGACGATAACATCAGGCATGTTCTACGACTCCTATTCGCGCCACTGAAATTGCTTTACCTGTCCCGATACAATTGTAAGCACATCCTTGGCCGTAAAGCCTAAGTGCACGGCTTCGGTCAAGAAGCGGTCCACCGCCTCTTGCAGCAGCTCTTTGCGGACTTTTTTAGAACGCTCGCTACCAGGCTGGGCGACGAACACCCCTAGCCCCCGCCGTGCGTTGAGAACTCCCTCCCGTTCCAACTCGGTATACACCCGCGCGATCGTGTTGGGATTGACCACCACCGACTGGGAAAGCTCGCGTACCGAGGGCAGACGATCCTCGGGCTGGAGCTTACCCCGCGCAACCGCTTCGCGTATTTGATGGGTCAGTTGCCGCCAAATCGGCAGCCGACTGGCCGGGTCTATTGAGAATTCCACGGGCACCTCTCTTATGTGTACTAGTAAATATAGTACAGTTCGCAGAATGTGTCAATAGGGTTTTTCTGAAATTCTTGGATCGTAGACTTTCGGGTGGACGAAGCTCTTGCTGAGCATGGGGTGGTTCGTGGCTCAGCGGGAGCTTCGCCCTCGCAAGGCGCTTTTCCAGCGGGGTGCTAATGGCGCAAACGTTGATGCCACTTGCAGATCGCTTCCAGGCAGGCATCTTTATCTTGACGCCATGCGTAATAGGACAAGGGGAACAACACCAGCCCGGCACGTTGCAGCATGCGGTAACGCTCCAGGTCAAACACCTCGGCGAATTCGCCCGGATAGCCGATCAGGTCGATACCCAGCGTTTTGCCCGCTTGCTCGACCGCCAAGTCGATCTTCATGCCGGCTAGCGGATAAGCGGGCCAAGCATGGAAACCACGTTGCTGAAGCTCGTCGCGGACTTGCTGCAAAAACTCGTCCGGCGGGCCGATGTGGGAAACAGAACTCGCTCTGGGGCCGCGGGCGATCGACGTAAGATAACGCCGCAGCAACGTGTCACCGCTCAGATCTTGCGGCTCGACCGAACAGAAGACGTGCTGTTCGTTGCGAGCCCGAGTGATGGAAACATTAAAGACATTCGGGTTGTTCAAGAATCGGAACGAGGCCGGGTGAGCATCGCGGTCGACGACGAGAGAAAGATACATCACGTCGCGTTCCTCGCCCTGGAACGTATGGGCGGTGCCCACCATGAGTTTGTGTTTGTTTATCGCATCCAAGGAAAGCCGCGATTGCAGCAGCGAGAATAGATGGTCGACCTGATCGCGGAAGGGGGAAAGTACGCCCAGGCTGTGGCATGCTTCCGGCACCATGTCCGCTTCGGCCTCGACGCGGCGGACCACTTCGTCGACCAGCGTCTGAGCTTCACGGTCGTTCTTGCCGCGCACTTTCTGCCCGACGCGGTCATCGTAGCCGAAGGCGGATACGAAGCACGGGGCCTGGTGGCGGATATCGGTTTCTATTCGCCCAAAGCACAAGACGTGGTCGTGCAAGCCGTTCGCCAAATGGCCGCTGAGGCTGGACGGATTTTGCCGAAATAGTCCCAGCAAGGAATGCCACCGATCTTAATCACCTCGCGTGTGGCACGCTCAGAGCGCAGTGGCGTGATCCGTGGCTATAACTCTCGTAGCGCCCTCCACCCTCAAGCCATTCCCTCACGCCCTTTACAGGGCGTGCCACACACTCCGCGGATAGACTATTTC
>CAZISU010000560.1:0-4890 GCA_964541935.1 uncultured Planctomycetaceae bacterium
CGTGGGCATCGCACGATTTGCATCAGCACGCAGGTCGGTTGCGCCATGGGCTGCGACTTTTGCGCCAGCGGAATCGACGGGCTGGTCCGCAACATGACGGCCGTCGAGATCATCGAGCAGATGTTGCACTTGCAACGTCTCTTGCCCCACGACGAAGGGCTCAGCGAGCGGCTCAGCCATATCGTGGTCATGGGCATGGGCGAGCCCATGGCCAATCTGGACAACGTGCTGGCGGCCTTGGACCGCGCGACCATCACCGACGGGCCCGATAATCAGGGGCTGGGTATCGGCGCGCGACGCGTAACGACCTCGACCGTGGGGCTGCCCTCCGGCATCCGTCGCCTCGCCCAGCGCAACTGCCAATATCATCTGGCCATCTCGCTGCACGCGGCCGACGACGAACTGCGCAACCGTCTGCTGCCGGCCAATCACAAGACGGGCATCGACAAGGTGCTGGCCGCGGCCGACGAATATTTCGAAGCCACCGGCCGACGGGTGACATATGAATATGTATTGCTCGACCGCATTAACGATCGCCCGGAAGACGCGCGGCGTCTGGTCACGCTGCTGCAAGACCGCAACGCCATGGTCAACCTGATCCCCTTCAACCCGGTCGTTGGTTTGGAATATCGCTCGCCCAGCAAGGCGGCGGTCGACGAATTCTCGCGTATTCTGCACGCGGGGCACATCAACGTGGTGATCCGCTACCGCCGCGGCGAAAAAATCGATGCCGCCTGTGGGCAGTTGCGACGTGTTTCCTAGAGGGCCGTTTGCACACGGCAGACCGTTTTATTATGTTATGGATAGATCGACTTGCCATCCACCCAACATGCGGAGTTTGAGGTTATGAGTATGTATTTGTCGTCGCGAATGTTTCTGGCCACTACCCGCTTTTGTATCGTGGGAATTTTACTCTCCGCCACGATGCTGTGCAGCACCGTGGCAATTGCGGCAACAGAAAACGAGGCAAAGAAATCACGCCGCATTTCCGTCCAGCAGTATCGCGACAAAATGGCCGCCGGGTGGATCGGACAGATGGCCGGCGTGGGCTGGGGAGCACCGACCGAGTTCCAGTATAACGGCCGCATCATTCCCGAGGACAAAGTGCCGCGATGGAAACCCGAGATGATCAACCAGTTCAAACAGGACGACATCTATGTGGAGATGACGTTTCTGAAAACCCTCGACCAGTACGGGCTGGACGTGTCCATCCACCAGGCCGGCATCGACTTCGGCAACAGCCGCTATCAGCTTTGGCACGCCAACCTCTACGGCCGCGAGAATATTCGCAAGGGCATCGCCCCGCCCGACAGCGGGCACCCCAAGTTCAACGCCCATGCCGACGACATCGACTATCAGATCGAGGCCGACTATGCGGGCTTGATCTCGCCCGGCATGCCCAACCTGGGGATCGAACTGGGCCAGAAATTTGGCCGTCTAATGAACTACGGCGACGGCGTTTACGGCGGCCAGTTCGTTTCGGGCATGTACGCCGAGGCGTTTTTCGAAACCGACGTGAAGAAGATTGTCGAGGCCGGCTTGAAGTGCATTCCGGCCGGCAGCCAATACGCCGAAGCCATCCGCGACGTGCTCCGCTGGCACGCCGAGAAGCCCGACGATTGGCAAGCCACCTGGAAGAAGATCGACGAAAAGTACCAACTCAACCCGGCCTACCGGCGTTTTTCATGCACGAGCCTTAAAGAAAAACCGTTCAACATCGACGCCAAGATCAACGGCGCGTATATCGTGATGGGACTCTTGTACGGCCAGGGCGACATGGACAAAACCATCGTGATTTCCGTGCGTTGCGGGCAGGATTCCGATTGCAACCCGTCCAACGCGGCTGGCGTTCTGGCCACGTCTATCGGCCGCAAGAATTTACCCTCGCGATTCACCTCGGCCTTGGATCCAGAGCCGAAGTTCAGCCACACATCCTATAATTTCCCCGGCTTGCTTGCAGTTTGCGAGAAGCTGACGCGCCAGGCCGTGGTTCGAGCCGGCGGTCGGATCGAGCGAGAGGCCGACGGCGGCGAGGTTTTCGTGATCCCCGTCGAAGAGCCCAAGCCGGCCAAGCTGGAGCAATGTTGGAACCCGGGTCCGGCGACCGGTTCGCTTTACAACGAGGCGCAGCGGGCATTGATTCCAACCACCGAGCAACTATTTCAGAAAAAATTCGAGAAATTCATCTCCGGTTGGAAAATATCCAACTGCGGCTCCCACATGTCGCCCGGTTTGAAAGAAAGCTGGCGGGGCAAGAAACATGTATTTGCCACGCATCCGGCCGACAAAAGTACGGCCTGCAAGATCGCTCGTAAAGTATCAGTCTCGCCCAACGCCAAAACCGAACTGTGCCTTACGGTCGGCCACTATCCCGGCTTCGACTGGAAACTGGTCGTCAGAGCCGACGGAAAAACACTGCTCGATAAAGCCATTGGCGCGGAAGCCTCTAAAAACACCTGGGTTGATGTCCGCGTCGATCTCACACAGTTCGCCGGCCAAACAATCAACCTCGAACTCCTCAACCAAGCCAACGGCTGGGCCGCGGAGGCCGGATATTGGGCAACGATTGAAATCGTGAAAAAGTAAGGTTGGATCATTCGGTCCTGCTTTCTGTATCATTTGATTCGATTATTCATGCCAACTGCCCACCCGTTATGACCTATGCTTTGAATATCCCATTTGGGGGTACTATCATTGCACATCCAGGTTTTCACGGCAGGTCTGAAACATGAACAGTTTGGAATTTATGACTGAGCTTTTGGCGCCTTTCGAGCCACAGGTGCCGGTCGAGGAATTGGCCGATCAGCTCAACCGTTTCTTCCACGCCCGCGAGGCGTCGGTTTACGATAAACAACATCCGGAAATTTTCGACCAACTCCAGCCGGTTTGGAACCACATGCTCGACGTCGGCTTGCCCAAAGACGGGCGGCGGCTACGGGTTTTAGATTTCGGCTGTGGGACCGGTTTCGAGGCTCGGATGTTGTTGGACAACGATAGTCAGAGCCGCATCGGCGAGTTGGTTTGCTACGACCTGTCTCCCGAAATGGTCGCCAAGTGCCGCGCGGCGGTGGGCCAGCGGGAGATTCCCGTCCGCTTCATTTCCGATTTCGACGAGCTGATGAAAGAGCAAGAGCCATTCGATGTGCTGGTGACAAACGCGCTGTTGCACCACCTGCCCGACCCCTTGCAAACAATCGGCAAGCTCGAACCCATTCTCAGCAAGGACGCCGTGTGGTTGGCGGGTCACGAGCCTTCGAGTCGCTTTTATAAAAACAATACCTGCCACGAGGTTTTCGACGATTATCAGCAGCAACACAAATACGACCGCATGTTCTCGCCGGCCCGATATATGGGTGCCTTGCGCCGCATGATGAATCCCGACAACGACCCGGCCGAAGGGGCCGCGCGGGCTGCGTATAAAGCCGGGCTGGTAAAGAAACCACTCACCCGCGACGTCGTCTATCGACTGGTCGACTTCCACGTGCCGCACTCACCCGAAGAAGCCGAAGCCGGCCGTGGGCTGGACTTCGCCGAGATGGAAAAGGATAGCCAAGGGCACTGGAAGCTGGAATGGAAGACGAGCTACAACTTTATGGGCCCGGTCATGGAAGACGATCTGCCGAAGCGCTGGCAATCGCAGTGCCGCCTACTGCGAGAACGTTTCCCCGACGACGGGGCCAGCTTCTGCACCGTCTGGTCTAGGGCTACCGCTCCGTAAAGTTCTACTGAAGAAAACTAAGGAAACAAAGAATCGTAAGGGAAGGAAGGGGAAGAGTTTTGTTTAGCCCGGTCGCGAGCGAGCGGGCTAAACACGAGTTCTTTTGCGTTGTGGTTTTCGTCGATCGATGTTATAATGGCTCTTGTGGACGGGTTACTCCGACCCGGCCGTTGCTAGAGCAAGAGACATCGACGTGCATCGCGGCAAGAAAGTTCGTTTCGATTCAAGCGAGAGCGGTCTGACGCTACGCTTCCTGGGGGCCAATCGACAGGTCACCGGTTCGTGCCACTATCTGAAAACGGGCGGGGCCCGTCTGCTTGTCGACTGTGGCATGTTCCAAGAGCGTGCATTTCTGCCGCGCAACTGGGAGCCCAGTTCGCTACGGCCGAAAAATCTCGACGCGCTTTTTATCACCCACGCCCACATCGACCATTGCGGGTTGGTGCCGAAGCTGGTGCGTGAAGGCTTCCGCGGTCCGATCCATGCCACACACGCCTCGGCCGAACTCATCAAACTGCTCTTAGAAGACTCCGCGCGGATTCAAGTCGAAGACGCCACCTACAAAAAGAAACGCCATCGCAAGGAAGGACGCCGGGGAAAACATCCGACCGTGCCTTTGTTTACCGAAAAGGACGTGCGGCGGACATTGCCCTTGATCCGGCCCGTGCATTACGGCCAGGAGGTCAAGGTCAACGACCACGCCACGGTCAAGTTCCACGACGCGGGACACATCCTCGGTTCGGCCATGCTCGAGATCGACGTGCGTACGGGCCACGGCATGCGGCGGCTGATCTTCTCCGGCGATATTGGCCAGTGGGACCGGCCCATCGTGCGCGACCCGTCGGTTTTCGCCCAGGCCGATTACGTAATCATCGAGTCGACGTACGGCAATCGTGCACACGGCATGGGAGAAAATGGTAATGGCCACGACATCGAAAGCCAACTGGCCGAAGTCATTGTTCGAACGGTTGCAGCCGGCGGTAATCTGGTGATTCCGACCTTTGCCATCGAGCGTGCTCAGGAGATGGTCTACCACATTGCCCGGCTGGTTAGTGCCAAAAAAATCCCGCCTGTGCCCGTCTATTTGGACAGCCCCATGGCGGCCCGCGCCACCGAGGTCTTCCGCCGACACCGCGAGTGTTTCGACGACGAGGCTTGGCACCTGATCAACT
>CAZISU010000561.1:0-4886 GCA_964541935.1 uncultured Planctomycetaceae bacterium
TGTTGCGAGAGAAAGTCCATTGCCATATGAACCCCGTCGAGATCGGCGCCCGCCACGTCCAGGGTTCGCGGTTCACCGGCTCCGCCGCAAAGGCAGACGGCGTCGAATACCTTGCCCAGATATCTGGGCGAAACATCCAGTCCGACCTCCACGTCGACTTCGAACTTCACGCCTTCGGCCTTCATCTGGTCTATGCGTCGGTCTAGGATGCTCTTGTCGAGTTTGAAGTCGGGGATGCCATAGCGCAACAGCCCACCGATACGGTCGTCTTTTTCGAAGACGACGACTTCGTGCCCACCGCGGGCCTGTTCCTGAGCGGCGGCCAAGCCGGTGGGGCCGGAGCCGACGATGGCTACTCGTTTATCCGTCAAACTACTGGCGGGCAGCGGGCGCACGTATCCGCTCTGGAAAGCGCGCTCGATTATCTCGCATTCGATCTGTTTGATCGTGACTGCATTGTCGTTGATGGCTAGCGTGCAGGCGGACTCGCAGGGCGCTGGACAAACGCGCCCGGTGATTTCCGGAAAGTTGTTTGTCGAGTGCAGGTTGTCTGCGGCCCGTTGCCAATCGCCGCGGTAGACGAGATCGTTGAACTCGGGGATGCGGTTCGCCAGTGGGCAGCCGATGCCGTGGCAAAATGGAATGCCGCAGTCCATGCATCGCGCGGACTGGTTGTTGATAACTTCTTCGGATAGCGGCGCGTCGACTTCGGCCCAATCGGCCATGCGTTCTTTGACGGGGCGATAGCCGCGGTCCTGTCTTTCGTATTTAATGAATCCGCGTGCATCAGCCATGGAAAACCTCCTCGGTGGCGGCAATTGATTCGGCGCCGACCTGTTCACGTTCGCGTATCTTGGCCAGGGCCTTTCGATAGTCGATAGGCATGACCTTTACGAATTGGCCGGCCATTTCCTGCCACTTGTCTAGAATTCGCTTCGCCTGTTGGCTAGCAGTATATTTATAATGTTGCACAATCATGGCGTGCAGCAACTCGCGGTCGCTTTCCTGCCAGATGGCTTCGAGGTCGACCATGTCGAGGTTGCAGAGCGTGTCGAAGAGTTGATGTTCGTCGAGCACATAGGCGATTCCGCCGCTCATTCCGGCGGCGAAGTTTCTGCCCGTGCGGCCGATAACCGCAACCGTTCCGCCGGTCATATATTCGCAACCGTGGTCGCCAACGCCTTCGACCACCGCGATTGCCCCGCTGTTTCGCACGGCGAATCGTTCGCCGGCCAGGCCGTTGATGTAAGCCTCGCCCCGGGTGGCACCGTACAGCAGCGTGTTGCCCACGATCACGTTATTCATGGCCACAAAGGGCGAGCCGCCGGGCGTTTCCACAATGATACGTCCGCCGGAAAGGCCCTTGCCCAGATAGTCGTTGGCCTCGCCCTTGAGGTGCAAGGTTATGCCGGGCGCCAGAAAGGCCCCGAAGCTTTGCCCGGCCGTTCCGCGACAGTTGACCTTCAACGTATGGTCTGGCAGGCCCTCGGAGCCGTGTTTTGTTACCACGCGGTTGCTGAGATAGGCGCCCACCGTTCGGTCGGTGTTGCGGATGTCTATATCGATTTCCGTGGATTTCTGCGTTTCCATGCAATCGCCGATCTGTTCGAGGATCTTATGGTCGAGATGGTCCCGGTGAGAGTCGCTTTGTGCGCGAATGCAACGCTTGGGCATTTTGCCGGTTGGGTCGCACGACGCGAAAACGGCCGAAAAGTCCAGGCCTTCGGCTTTCCAGTGGTCGATTGCCTCGCGGCTGTTGATGCGCTCTACGCATCCGACCATCTCGTCGAAATCTCGGAAGCCCAACTCGGCCATGATGCGTCGCACGTCTTCGGCGATGAAAGTCAAAAACCGCACCAGGTATTCGGCCTTGCCGGCAAAACGGCCACGCAGTTTGGCCTCCTGCGTGGCGATGCCCACGGGGCATGTGCCCAGATGGCATTTTCTCATCATCACGCAGCCCAGCGAAACCAGGGCCGAGGTGCCAAACCCGAAGCGTTCGGCCCCAAGCAAGGCGCCAATAACAACGTCGCGTCCGGTTCTTATCTGGCCGTCTACTTGCACCAGAATTCTGTCGCGCAGGCCGTTGAGCACCAGCGTTTGTTGCGTTTCGGCCAGGCCAAGTTCCCAGGGGCTGCCGGCCGACTTGATCGACGAGAGGGGGCTGGCACCGGTGCCGCCGTCGTGGCCGCTGATGAGTACCTCGTCGGCATTGCCCTTGGCCACACCGGCCGCGATTGTTCCCACGCCCACCTCGGAAACCAGTTTGACCGAGACCTTGGCCTTGGGGTTGACCGCCTTGAGGTCGTAAATCAGTTGGGCCAGGTCTTCGATCGAATAGATGTCGTGGTGCGGCGGCGGCGAGATCAGGGAAACTCCCGGCGTCGAATATCGCAGTCGGGCGATCTCATCGGTTACTTTATGACCGGGCAGTTGGCCGCCTTCGCCGGGCTTGGCGCCTTGCGCCATTTTGATCTGGATAATGTTCGCGTGGGACAGATATTCGGTCGTGACGCCGAAACGCCCGCTGGCCACCTGCTTAATGCCCGCGGCCGCCGAATCGCCGTTTTTCAAGGGCTCGTAACGCGCGGGATCTTCGCCGCCCTCGCCCGTGTTCGACATGCTGCCCAGACGGTTCATGGCCACGGCCATTGTTTCGTGTGCCTCTTTGCTGATCGAGCCGTGCGACATGGCGCCGGTGTAGAAGCGTTTGACGATTTCAGACGCGGGCGTGACCTCGTCCAAGGGGACCGGCTCGCCTGGCACAAACTCGAAGAGTCCACGCAGCGTGGACAAATTGTGCGTCTGATCGTTTGTGGCCTTTGCGTATTCGTCGTATGCGTCTTGGTCGTTGTGGATAACCGCGTGTTGCAGACGGGTAATGGTCTTGGGGTTCCACATATGTTTTTCGCCGTCTTGGCGGAAAGTGAATTCGCCCTCGAAGTCAAGATCGAGCGAGCCCGGACGCCGCCGCGAATACGCCTCGCGGTGACGATTGAGAGCTTCGCCGGCGATGACGTCTAAGCCGGCCCCGCCGATTTTTGAAGAAGTGCCCGTGAAATACTTGTCCACCACATCGCGGTCTAGCCCGATAGCCTCGAATTGTTGGGCCGCGTGGTAGCTTCTCAATGTGGAGATGCCCATTTTGGACATGGTCTTGAGAATGCCCTTCTTCACGGCCGTGATATACTGGTCGCAAAGCTGGGCCGTTTCGACCTCACTTGAAAGACAACCGTCTTCGCCCAGCCGATGTATGGCTTCGAAGGCCAGATAGGGATTAACCGCGTTTGCACCATAGCCGCAAAGCAGGCAGAAGTGCATCACTTCGCGGGGTTCGCCGCTTTCAATAACTATGCCCGCTTCGCTACGCAGTCGCAGGTTCAAAAGACCGTGGTGCAGGGCGGACGTGGCCAACAGGCTCGGGATAGCCGCGCGACTGGTAGATGCGTTACGATCACTGACAATCAACAGCGAAGCGCCTTTTCCAATCGCCGCCTGGGCTTCGGCAAGCAGCATTTCCAGCCCCCGTTTCAGCGATCCGCCGGGGTCGTCTTCATCAACATCGAAAAGTGCATCGAGCGTGACAACCTCGAAATCCTTCCGCTTAACAATCTGCAACCGCTCGATATCTTCGTTGGTAAGCACGGGGTGAGAGAGCTTGAACTGGCGACAGTGTTCCGGAGTTTCTTCCAGCAGGTTCCGCTGCTTGCCCGTAAATGTCATCAAGGACATGACCAGCCCCTCACGCAACGGATCGATTGGCGGGTTGGTTACCTGGGCGAAAAGCTGCTTAAAATATCCGAATAATAACTTAGTGCGACCGGAAAGCACGGCCAACGGCGTGTCGGTGCCCATCGAGCCCAACGGTTCCTGCCCGTTGTTTGCCATGGGAGCGATAACCGATTGCAGTTCGTCGCGGGTGTAACCGAAGGCCCGCAAGCGCTGGGTCAGCGAGCCCGGGTCCGAGGGCAGCGAACCGGCCGGCTGGAACAGCCCGCGAAGCTCGATGCGGTTGTCTTCGAGCCAGCGGCGATATGGTTTTTGTCGTGCGATCTTACCTTTAATTTCGTTGTCGACGAGTATGCGTCCCTCTTTTGTGTCGACGAGGAACATGCGGCCCGGCTGCAAACGCCCCTTGCGGCGGATGTTTTCGGCCGGGAAATCGATCACGCCGGCTTCCGAGGCCATCACCACCAGATCGTCGGTAGTGACCAAATAGCGGCAGGGCCGCAAGCCGTTGCGATCGAGGGTTCCGCCCACCAATCGCCCGTCGGTGAAAACCATGGCGGCCGGGCCGTCCCAGGGCTCCATGATCGCGGCGTGATATTCGTAGAAAGCACGTTTGTCGGTACTGATGTGATATTGCGGACCGAAGGCTTCGGGAATCATCATCATCAACGAGTGCGGGGCCGAACGGCCGGCGCGGACCAGCAGTTCCATGGCGTTGTCAAAACTGGCCGAATCGCTTGCTCCCGGTTCCAAAATGGGGAATACGTCGGAAAGATTATCGGCCAAAGCCGCGCACTTCATTGTGTTTTCGTGCGATTTCAGACGGTTGGCGTTTCCACGCAGGGTATTGATCTCGCCGTTATGGGCAACCATCCGAAACGGCTGAGCCAGCCTCCAACTGGGGAAGGTGTTGGTGCTGTAACGTTGATGCACGATTGCAAGCGCCGTGATCACCCGCTCGTCGGATAGATCGGAATAATACCCCTTCAATTGCGGTGCCAGGAACATGCCCTTGTAAACGATTGTGCGACTGGACATCGAACAGATGTAGAAATCTTCGGCCGCCTCGCCGAACTCCTTGCGGACGCGATTTTCCACCCGTTTGCGGATCACAAACAAGCGGCGTTCCAACTCCTCGTCGGCCATGGCGCAACCGT
>CAZISU010000562.1:0-4879 GCA_964541935.1 uncultured Planctomycetaceae bacterium
GATACCGCCCACAGAAGCATATGATGGGTTGTCTTGAGCCACCGCAATGGAGGTCAGGCCGTCGCAGCCATCAAACGCCTGATCCCCGATACTCGTCACCGAATCGGGGATCGTCACCATGGTCAGGCTCTTGCACTCCACAAACGTCTTATCCCCGATGCTCGTCACCGAATCGGGGATCGTCACCGAGGTCAGGCTCTCGCAACAATTAAACGCATTATCCCCGATGCTCGTCACCGAATCGGGGATCGTCACCGAGGTCAGGCTTCCACAGCCATGAAACGCTCCATCCCCGATGCTCGTCACCGAATCGGGGATCTTATACTCAGTCTCCCTCTTTCCCGCAGGGAACACGAGAATCGCTTTTACATCCTTGCTAAATAAGATACCGCCCACAGAAGCATATGATGGGTTGTCTTGAGCCACCGCAATGGAGGTCAGGCCGTAGCAGGCCGCAAACACTCCATCCCCGATGCTCGTCACCGAATCGGGGATCGTCACCGAGGTCAGGCCGCAGGCCACAAACGCAATGCCGTGGATACGAGTGACGGGGCTATTGGCTATCTCCTTGGGAATGCTTATTTCCTCAATGTTGCGAGGATCGGCTACTTCTGTGACGATGGCGTTTCCCTGCAAAACTTTGTAGCGTAAGCTCCCTTCCACTTCTTCCGGCAGCGGCCCTAGCAATCCCGAAAACTCATATCCTTGGGCTTTGATGTGGTTCGGGTCGATCTCCAGTGCCTTACGAGCGTTGGAAACAACTGCATCCCAATCCTTCTCGCCCAAGGCGTCCGAGGCAGCTTCAAGCAACTCATCGATTTTCGTGTTGGTCGCTTCTTGTTGTTCTTGGCTTACTGACGGTGCTGACGAACAGCCTGCGGCGGCAAGCCAAGCGATACCGACTAGCAGCCATGCCATCGACTTGGCGTTCGACCACCAAGAATGCGATGCCTCGGTGAAGGTAGCATCTTCCAAGCCACGATCTTGTTTGTTTTCTACACTACAAAGCCAATAGTACATGGTAGTCTCATTGGTCAGGGTGGATGATGTTTGCTCATGTCGATCAATTATATTTTACCAGATGGCATATCGTTTGCAATCTCTTGAAAAAAGGCGTCTGAAGATCGACGGGCCGCCCTGTAGTGGTCCAGCGACTTTTGGTGGTTCTCCAGCGTGGACGTCGAATCCAGCCTCAAGTGGGCGTCCCCCCCACGCACAACCACCCCGCGTGCTACCCAGACAGCGTATGCCAAGTACCGCGTTGCGTCAAACGTCTGCGTCCATGCTCGCGAGTTTCAAGTGGCGCCAAGCTGCTATAATTGCCGTGGTGGCCCGCCGAGTTTCGGCAGCCCGTTTAGGTGCGTTCAGGCAGACGCGGCACCACCCAAACGAGCTGCCGAAAGTCACTGGGCCACTACAGGCAGCAGGGCTTGCGGTAAATATCAATCAGAAAAGCGACTCACACACATCACCAAAACCCGGTTCTCTTCTCGCCATCGAATCGCATCAAGCAACGTTGGCGTAGCTTTTCTAGGTCTCGTTCCAGAGTGGTTTTCGATCGGCTGAATCGTTTCCGATTGCCTTGGTCGATAGCTTTTTTGACCTAACGTTCTATCGCCGCCTTCTTAGCAACGCCAAACTCGCCAGCCCGCAGAACAACAAGGTGATGGTGCCGGGCTCGGGGACAGATGCAGAGGTTCCCTGCCTCCAGTTGGCAGCCATCAGTGTGGCGTCTTTATCGTTGACAGCACCATCGCCGTTGAAGTCGCCTGTTTCCCATGTCGCACCGGTGGATTGCCAATTGGCGGCTAGTATCGCTGCATCGTCTTCGTCAGTCGTGCCGTCTTTATTGGCATCACCGGAGAAAAGGGGGATGATAACTAGCGTATTGCCTTCGGCGGCATCCCATGCGTTCAGTGTGTATTGCTCAAACGCATCGAAGCTGCCCCAAAGCCCCGTCACATCGAGCCAGTCAAGAGAATCGAGTTCGAAGAGCAACGAAACAATCTGGTCACCGTCAAGATTGGTTGCCTCTGTCAGCAACAGCTTTTCCAGGTCATCCATTCCGTACATTGCCGAGAGATCTGAAGTCTCCGTGAAGTCAACACCACTCATGTCGAAGGTCTGGACTCCGCCCAATTCCGCAATGCCGGTGCGACTTGAATCGCCGCCATTCATGAGTGCATTGAAGGCTGCTTGGTTAAGTGCCACGTCTGCCAGCAGGGCCCTTGTGAGAGGATTATTTCCAATGTCGAAATATTTCAGAGAAGACAGGTCTGCACTGCTAAGATTCATTATCTCAATAAGGTTATCCTGCAGGCTTAGCTTGTTCAGATTTGTCATCCCGACAACCGCTGAGATATCGCTGATCTGGTTGTCGGACAGGTTTAAGTTAGTCAGATTCGTCAGTCCGCCCACCGCTGAGATGTCGGTGATCTGGTTAGAGTGCAGAATCAGCGTGTGCATATCCGTCAGCCCGGACACCGCTGAAATGTCGCTGATCTGGTTGGTGTGCAAGTACAGAGTATTTAAATTCGTCAGCCCGGCCACCGCTGAAATATCACTGAACGGATTGTCGTACAGGTAAAGTTCGGTCAGATTAGTCAGCCCAGCCACCGCGGATATGTCGCTGATCTGGTTGGTGTGCAGGCTCAGCCCGGTCAGATTAGTCAGCCCGGCCACCGCGGATATATCACTGATCTGGTTGGTGTGCAGTACCAGCGTGTGCATGTCCATCAGCCCAGACACTGCTGAAATGTCGCTGATCTGGTTGGTGTGTAGGTACAGAGTATTTAAATTCGTCAGCCCGGCCACCGCTGAGATATCGCTGATCTGGTTGGTGTGCAGTACCAGCGTGTTCAGATTCGTTAGCTCGGCCACCGCTGAGATGTCGCTAATCTGATTGAAATACAACAACAAAGTGTTCAGATTAGTCAGCCCGGCTACTGCAGAAATATCGCTGATCTGGTTGTTGTACATCCTCAGATCGGTTAGACCTGTCAGTCCAGACACTGGAGACATGTCACTGATCTGGTTTTTGTATAACCACAATTTGCTAAGATTAGTCAGCCCGGTTACTGCAGAGATGTCGCTAATCTGATTGTTGTACAACAACAAAGTGTTCAGATTCGTCAGCCCGGATACCGCTGAGATATTGCTGATCTGGTTGGAGCCCAGTCTCAGGTAGGTCAGATTAGTCAGCCCGGTCACCGCTGAGATGTCGCTGATCTTGTTTGAGCTCAGGCTCAGATCGGTCAGATTAGTCAGCCCGGTCACCGCTGATATGTCGCCGATCTGGTTTGAGCTCAGGTTCAGATCGGTCAAATTAGTCAGCCCAGCCACCGCTGAGATGTCGCTGATATGATTGAAGTCCAGGCTCAGATCGGTCAGATTAGTCAGCCCGGTCACCGCTGAAATATTGCTGATATGGTTGAAATTCAGTCTCAGATAGGTCAGATTAGTCAGCCCGGACACCGCTGATATGTCACTTAACTGGTTGCTATACATGTTCAGATATTTCAGATTAGTCAGCCCGGTCACTGCTGAGATATCGCTGATCTGGTTATGGTACAGGCTCAGACCGGTCAGATTAGTCAGCCCAGCCACCGCTGAGATATCGCTGATCTGGTTGTAGTACAGGCTCAGCATGTTCAGATTCGTGCCATACTCCAGTCCTTGGATGTTGGAGATGCTGCTGTAGCCCGCATCAAAATATCCCAGGATCTCCATATCCGTGTCGGTGATCGGGTCGGTCGGTATGCTCAATGCATCCCTCACCTTGGCCTCCAGATTTGCATCCGGAAAGGTCACTTCCACAGCCGCAACTGGACCGGTGATTCCTAACAGCATACCCATAACGACAACCAAGGCCAAAACGAAAACGAGACGTTTCATAGCATGAATCTCCAAAGTAAGGTTAAGAATAAATTATCGCCTGTTTTTTCGTTTGCTTCTTTTCTACTGCCTTCTTAGCAACGCCAAACTCGCTAGCCCGCATAGCAACAAGGAATACACTATTCATCAAACAGCCCAAGCGCATCGTCTGTCGCTCCAATAGTTGCAAAAACAGCATCCCGCTCATCGTCTTCTTCCATGTCCTCTACCGTCATCATCCAGTGCTGGGCTAGGATCGCGGCATCAAGATCGTCTACCAATCCATCGCCATTAAAATCACCCTCGGACCAGGTGGAGGCGGAAGATGTTCTCCAGTTCAGGGCAACCATGCTGGCGTCTATGTCATTGACTCGCCCGTCACGATTAGCGTCGCCGGGCAGGATTGCAGGCGCCGCGGCCATGGTTAGAGCGGTTTGCGGTGCAACCGAACTAACAATCGGATCACCGGGTTGATCTAACTGGTAGTTGGCCGCAAATAAGGCCAAGTCGCCCAGGTCGACGGTGCCCGAGCCATCGAAGTCGGCCGCATAAGCTTGCGGGTTTTCGGTGGTTACTCCCGGCTGTTGACGATAGGCAGATGCGAATACGGCCAGGTCGCCTAAGCCGACAACGCCATCATTATCCAGATCGTATGGCAAACTCTCCTCCACGACAGCAGCCGAAGCGGAAGTAGCCGGCGGGATAACTGTTCGCTGCCAGTTAGCAGCCATCAGCGTAGCGTCGATGTCATTAACTCGCCCGTCATTGTTGAAATCGCCGTCGGTCCAACTGGCTCCGGATTGCATTAACCAGTTGTCGGATACGATTACGGCATCGGCTTGATTTACAGTGCCGTCGCCATTGGCATCGCCGGGGATGAAGAGGCTGCTCTCCCAGTTGGCGGCCATGATCGTGGCATCAATGTCATTAATCCGCCCGTCGTCGTTGAAATCCCCGTGAGCCCAGGTGGCTTCGCTTTGCATTAGCCAATTGCTGCCCACGATGG
>CAZISU010000563.1:0-4872 GCA_964541935.1 uncultured Planctomycetaceae bacterium
GGGCTCGGCCTTGGATTGTCTGGAACTGTTGGATCGCATGGCTCCGCAAGGCGATTGCCCGCCAACCCAAGCGTGTCAAACGGATCAGGCTGCCCAGGCGTTGGGCGATTTTGGCGAATATGAGTTGCTCGACGAGATCGGCCGCGGCGGGATGGGCGTGGTTTTCAAAGCCCGCCAAAAGACGCTCGACCGCACGGTAGCCATCAAGATGGTTTTGGCCGGGCACTTGGGCTCGCCCGAACATTTGCAACGTTTCCAGCAGGAAGCCCGCGCCACCGCAAAGCTGCAACACCCGCACATCGTGCATATCCACGAGGTGGGCCAGTTCGACGGCCGCCATTTCTTCGCCATGCAGTATATCGACGGAATCAGCCTGGCTCAGCGGATCGAGCAAGGTCCGCTTGCGATCGACGAGGCCGTGCGGCTGTTGACGGTCGTGGCCGGCGCGGTCGAGCATTTGCACCAGCAGGGCATTGTGCATCGCGATCTGAAACCGTCGAACATATTGCTCGATGGCCAAGGGCAACCGCATGTGAGTGACTTTGGCCTGGCAAAGGTTTTTTCGGCCGACTCCTCGGCAACGGCCACCGGCGTGATAACCGGCACGCCTAGCTACATGTCGCCCGAACAGGCCGCCGGCCGCAACGCCCAGGTCGGACCGGCCTCGGACATATACTCGCTGGGCGCGATCCTGTACGAGATGCTCACCGGCCATCCGCCCTTTGCGGAAGATAATCCGCTGGACACTTTGATGCAGGTTCTTTCCCGCGAACCTGTGCTGCCGCGCACGATCAACCCCAAAATCCCCAAACTGTTGCAGTTGATTTGCCTAAAATGCCTGGCCAAATCGCCCGACGCGCGATACGCTTCGGCCCAGGCCCTGGCCGAGGATCTGGAACGATTCGCCCGCGGCGAACCGCTGCAAGCCCGACCGCCGAGCCTGAAGCAGCGAGTCTTGCGTTGGGGCAGACGGCAGCCGGCCTTGGCCTCGCGGTTAGGCGCGCTGTCGGTGTTCTATGTGATCGAGATGTTCAACTACTCGACCGCGTCTGTCGATGCGGAATTTCATGGAAAGATGTCGGCCATAGTGGCGATTTGGGCGCTGGCGTCAATCGTCTTCCAGCAGTTCCTCGACAGCCGGCGGTGGTCGATCCCGGCCAGGTTAGGCTGGGGCGCGTTGGACAGCGTGCTTTTTCTGGCCGTGTTGCTCGTGGCCGACGGGGCCGCCAGTCCATTGATAATCGGCTACCCGTTGTTGATCGTGGGCTCGGGGCTTTGGTTCCGCGTGCGCTGCGTGGCCTTCATGTCCGTGCTCTCGCTGATATCGTACGGGGTCTTGATCGTCGACTTCTACTATCGGCGTCCGCAGTTGCAGGAACAATCGGACGTTGGCATGGACGGACACATTATCTTCGTCGTGGGGCTGGTGATAATGTCCATGACCGTGGCCTATCTGGTGCATCGGCTCCGCATGCTCAGTAGCTATTGCGAGCGAGGGTAGCGTTACGCCTCTTCACTCGATGCTTCGTCGCAGGGCCCGCCCATGTCCTCTTCCCATCCCTGCCGGGCTAGAGCTACGATCTCCTTGCAATCCAACTCTACCGGGCTGTGTTCTTCACGCAAGAGGGGAATCAGTTTTTCCACCAGACTGGGGCGCGAAACGTAGTAGCATCGCACGGGCCCACAGGCGTGGCAGGCGATGAGATTCGCGCCGCGCAAGGCCGCCATGTGCTGCGAAAGTTGCGGCTGGGAGATGTCTATGAGAGAATTGAGATGCTTGACGCAATGCGGACGCTCACTAAGTTTCTGTAAAATCACCAGCCGCATGGGATGGGCCATGACTCGAAGCAGTTTGGCCCGGTCTTCCCAGAGTTCCAAGTGCTGGATGTCCGTTTTTTGCTCAGGTGTCGTCATTTTCGTCATAGTTTCGATTGCGTGCATCATTAAACTCCCCGTTTCATAATGTACCTCAGACTGGGCCGGTTATCAACTTCGATATTTTGTGGCATTTCAGCAGTTTTTCTGATTCAGCCCACTTTCAAACACCGAAACAACCGCTGCACATGCGGAGCAGACGCAATGGGCAACGGTTTCTCTGGCGGAAGTCATATGGCTAGGTCACAGGCCGGCAAGGGGGGAGACTGCCGGGCAAGCGGTTGACAGAGACACCGCGTCTATTGCCCCGCCCGAGCCATTGCTTCCTGGATATTCGACTTTGGCTGCAAGCCGACCAGCGTCTCGGTGACTTGGCCGTCTTTAAAGATCATTATGGTTGGGATGCTGCTGACACCGTATTTGGCCGCAATTCCGGGATTGGCGTCGATATCGATCTTGCCGACCTTGGTAACGCCGGCGTTTTCGTTGGCCAACTCCTCGACAACCGGGGCCAGCATCTTGCAAGGTCCGCACCAGGCGGCCGAAAAATCGACCAATACCGGCTGTGAAGATTTCAGTACTTCGCTGTCGAAATTGGCGTCGGAGAATTCGAGTAAACCGTTCATTATCTTGTCCTCTTCTTTTTCATATGACGTGATTGGCTCATGTGGAAGGACCACGCAACTGCCCGACATACAGGTGTTTACTCCGCAGGCCGGCAGGATCCAGCGGTTCAAGGCGAACCATGCGACCACGATGAGCATAATCAAACCGAAACTGTTCCAATTCATGATTCTTCCTCCTTTGTAGAAACGAGCTGCAACGGGCAATATTACCGATTGACGGTCGTTTTATTGGTTTTTGAGGTTGGCCGTGGTAGTACGGACGCTTGCAGATCGGCCAGCGTCTGGCGGGTTTTGTCGCCAAATTTGGCCGCCGCGAGTTTGATTTGTTCCACGCCTTTTTGTGTGGTTTGGTCCCGGGGGAATCGATCCGATTCTTTTGTCAGCGATGCCGGGCGAATCGAGCCTGTATTAATAAAGGCCGCAACCTCGGACTCTTTATACGCTCCGTTGAGCAGATTATACTTCCAGCCCTCGGGCGTGCGGTGATAGCGGATCAACTGCGGGATCGTGTTGGCCTTCGAAAGCTTGGCGGCCAGACTGCGGTTGCGGTCGATGTCGATGTAAACGAACTCGACATCCACGAGCCCGCCGGCTTTGGCTACCTTGGGCAAAACATCGTTCTTCATAACCACGCAGCCCGGGCACCACTTGGCTCCTAAGAGTAAAACAAGCGGCCGCCCCGTCGAGGCGCTTCGCTGGAAAGCCTGCTCAAATTGCTCGGCCTGGTCGGGGGCAGCCGCAAGCTGGATTGCTGCTACAAGTAGTAAACTAGTCATTGCCTCATCTCCATATCTTCGTGATTTGTTTCCATTAAGCGAACTACCCTATCATTCGTCCCACGGGCTTGCATCGCTTTAGTTTAATATACACACTCCCGCATATAAGGTCAAGTCTATATTCACTCTTAGCCTTGGAATGTGAGCCTCCGGTGGGCAGGAAAGATACCTATAGTATTACTCTGATAGCACTTAGGGCTATTTATCGAATAAGATATTCCCACCACAGCTCGCCCACGACCTAACTACCGCCAACATCTGACATTGACCCCCACTGGGGTTCCTTTACAATGTTTCGATTCAGTAGAAGTGATAATATGCCCACATCTCTACCCCCACGCTCATACATTCACACCCGGAAAACGCGACAATGACGAAGGAAACTGGTCAGGAAAATGCCTGCGACGCTGCTAAGCATAAGAAAGTGCAAGGCAATAACGTCCAAAAATCCAAAAGCGACATTAAAAAGGCCCGTGGGGCTGCTATGCTGGAGGCCGCTCGACGCGAAAAGCTCAAGAAGATCGAGGAGCTAGGACACGATCCGTGGGGGGGGCGGTTTGACGATCATATGCCCATCGGCGAGATTCGTGCGCGGGAGGGTGAGATCGTGGTCGAGCCGGAAGGCGACTGCGAAGTCGGGAAATCACCGCAGCAGAGCGGTCCCAAGGTGCGGGCGGCCGGGCGGATCATTTTGCGGCGCAAGAAGGGCAAGCTGATTTTCATGGACATCCGTGACTGGACGGGCACGATCCAGTTGTTTGTGGGCAAGACGCAGGTGGGCGAGGAGAATTGGGAACTGGCCACGTGTCTCGACCTGGCCGACATCGTGGGCGTCGACGGCGAACTGCGACGCACCAAGACGGGCGAATTGACGATCTTTGTGGAGAAGCTGCACTTCCTCTGCAAATCGATTGAGACGCCGCCCGACAAGCACAAAGGTCTACACGATCCCGAACTCCGTCAGCGTATGCGTTATCTGGACCTGATCCATACCGACGGCTCGCTGGAACGGGCTTTGCGGCGTTCGAAGATCGTGCAATCGATCCGTAGCACGTTGGCCGACGAGCGTTTCGTCGAAGTCGAAGGGCCCACGTTGCACAGCGTTGCCGGCGGGGCCGCCGCGAAACCGTTCGCCACGCACCACAACGCCCTGGACATCGATCTGAACCTGCGAATCGCCCTGGAGTTGCACCTCAAGCGGCTGTTGGTGGGCGGCATCGAACGGGTTTACGAACTGGGCCGCGTGTATCGCAACGAAGGCATCGATGCGTCGCACAATCCCGAGTTCACCATGCTCGAAGTTTATCAGGCCTACGGCGATTACCGCTCGATGATGGACCTGACCGAGAAGATTATCGTCGACGCGATTAAAGCCACCGGTCAGCCGTTGAAACTGTCCTGGGGCGATAAAGAGATCGACTTCACCCCGCCGTTTGCGCGAAAGACCTACGACGAGCTTTTCGCAGAGCACGCCGGCGTGGCGCCCGACGACGAGGCCGCCATCCGCGCCTTGGCCGAGAAAATCGGCTTCAACACGGTCGGCAAGCATATCGACGTGATCAAGAACGAAGTCTTCGAGAAAAGGTCGAAGACTC
>CAZISU010000564.1:0-4871 GCA_964541935.1 uncultured Planctomycetaceae bacterium
CCAGGAAAAAACTTAAATCGCTCTACCCCAAAATTATAACTTGACAAAGCACTAGAACCTTCGCAGGATTTCTCAGGGACGTTTGCCTTCGCGATTCCGGCACTGGCGCATGAGGCAGAGGCGGTAAACGCGATCAAACGGGAACAACCATTCACCGTCGTTATCGGGAATCCGCCCTATTCGGGCGTGTCATCGAACATGGCACCGTGGATCGACGGCCTGCTCAAGGGTTCGTTGCCCGACGGCACATCAACCGCCAGCTACTACCACGTAGACGGGGAGCCGCTGGGCGAACGTAAGCTCTGGCTCCAGGACGACTATGTCAAGTTCATCCGTTGGTCGCAGTGGCAGCTTGAAAACACCGGCTGCGGCATCCTGGGCTTCATCAGCAACCACGGATATCTTGACAACCCCACCTTTCGTGGTATGCGATGGTCACTCATGGCCGCGTTTGAGGATACTCGCGTCCTGGACCTCCACGGCAATCTCAAAAAGAAAGAATCTCCGCCCGACGGAGGTAAGGACAGGAATATCTTTGACATTCAGCAGGGCGTGGGGATCGGTCTGTTCATTAAGAAGAAGCGAACACATGACATAGATGTTACCACAGTCAGGCACGCCGACCTTTGGGGCGAGCGTGACCACAAGTACAACTGGCTCATCGAGCACAGCGTCACACAAACTGAATGGGCAGAGGTTGAGGCAGATGAACCGTTCTATTTCTTTGTGCCCTATGATGTCTCTGACGCAGGAGACTATTTTGACTGGCCTGCGATAACCGAAGTGTTTCCGATTAACGTCACAGGCGTAGTTACTGCTCGTGACCATTTTGTCATCGACTTTGACGAGAACGCATTGATGGAGCGGATTGCGATATTGCGAGATGAATCTGTTTCAGATCAAACTGTCCGCCAAGTCTATTTCTCAGGCAAGGGATCGAAGAAGTATCCCTCGGGTGATTCGCGTGGCTGGAAACTACCCGAGGCAAGGAAGACGATACGGAAAGACAAAGAGTGGAAGCAGCGTTGTATTTCTATCTTATATAGACCTTTTGACCACCGAAAGGTCTATTACGTTCCATGGATGGTTGATTGGCCTCGTACTGAAGCCATGCCACACATGCTTGCAGGTGAGAACATCGGGTTGATTACGTCTCGCATGACTAAAGGTGAAACATTTCGCCACGCACAAGTGACTCGCGGCATCGTAGAAGTCATTTGCATGTCCCCCAAAACATCAAATAACGGCTTCCTTTTTCCTCTTTACAGGTACCCAAGTATTGGCAAAGAGCCTCAGCAGATGTTCCCGGTTTGGCCTGCAGGCAAGGGCGGAAGACGCCCCAATCTCGATCCAACGTACGTACAAACCTTCGAGTTAGTAACTGACCTGTCGTTTATTTCCGAAGGCCGCGGGAATCTTAGTACGAGTTTTGGTCCGGAAGATCTCCTGGCGTACATCTATTCCCTCTTTCACTCACCCGAGTATCGCCGACTGTACGAACCAATGCTCAAGCGAGATTTCCCGCGTGTACCTGCACCCGGAAACCGATCTGTTTTTCAGGCCCTTACGCACTTTGGCAGTGAACTCATCGCCACGCACCTCATGGAGTCCTCGTCGCTTGAAGACTACATCACCCAACTCGTCGGCTCCGGCAAGTTCCAGGTCGAAAAGGTCTCTTACGTCGACGAGACTGTATGGATTGACAAAACGAAGACTCGCGGCTTCCAGGGCGTGCCGGAAGATGTGTGGAATTTTCACATTGGCGGGTACCAAGTCTGTCAGAAGTGGCTCAAGGACCGCCAAGCCAAGGGCGGCAAGAACCCCCGCCCGGGTCACGTACTGACCGACGAGGACATCGACCACTACCAGAAGATCGTCGTCGCCCTGAGCGAAACCATCCGCATCATGGCCCAGATCGACGAAGTCATCGACCAGCACGGCGGCTGGCCCGACGCATTCGTGACAGAAAAGGATGGCAACCAGTGACAACATCCAATGGCTCTACGCCGTCGGTCATCCGTTACTTCATCGACGAAGCGGGCGACCCAACGCTATTCGACAGGCGTGGGCGTCGGGTTCTCGTAGGCGATGGATCCTCGAAGTATTTTATGCTGGGCAAGTTGGAGATCGCCCAGCCTGACCTGTTGACTGCCGAATTGGATGCCCTGCGAAACACGATCCTCGCCGACCCCTATTTCGATGCGGTTCCCTCGATGCAGCCCGAACGCAAGAAGACTGCCATTGCTTTCCACGCTAAAGATGATTTGCCGGAGGTTCGACATCAAGTCTTTCAGGTTCTGCGACGACATGATCTGAGATTCTATGCGGTTATCAAGAATAAGATGGAAGTGGTGGCGTACGTGCAGCAGCGGGAAAAAGAAGATGCATCTTACCGATTTAGACCAAACGACCTATACGACACTCTGGTGCGCGATTTGTTCAAGAACTTGCATGGATTGGCCGACCGCGTAGAGATCGTATTTGCAAAACGCGGCAACAAACCGCGTACGGATGCATTCAGCCTTGCCATTAAACTGGCTGAGAAAGACTTCGAAAGAGGATTCGGATTTACCAGAAAGGCGGAGACACACATACGCTGTTCCACGCCAAAAGAAGATACCTGCCTGCAAGCCGCGGACTATTTTCTCTGGGCGCTTCAGCGACACTACGAGCGTGGAGAAAGCCGGTATATCAAATCGCTGTGGGCACAGGTTGGAGAAATTCACGACCAGGATGCACAGCACGGCCGCCGCAGAGGCGTCTACTATAACCGGAACAACCCGCCTTGGGAGTCTGGAGAGGGCGGCGCATAAAAAAAGCTGGAGGATATAGGGTCTCGTGGAACGGATCCCACGACCACACGGCATGGAGCCGAGTTTCGTCCGCCAGCTATTGGAAGTATACCTTTCGGCAAATCTGGCGTCAAGCTTGAGACTATCGATTTACAACCACCCTAAAGAGGGAGTCTGGGAACCAATAATGCAAACCCGAATCCGAACAATCCTCGAAGACCTGGAAGCCGTCCGAGAGAACCTGCTGGCCCTTTCCGACGACATCTGGCTCAGTATTGACCATAACGACTCGGACGTCCTAGAAGAAGGCTTCCAGTTTAAGCGGGCGTACAACGAGAAGATGGCCGCCTTCGACACGCTAGCCAGCGAACTGTCGGTGATGGTTCAGCAGTTCACCGCCGTCCGCCTGGAGTCGGACGAGCAGTCGGGCGAGGAAAGCGAGTCCGAAAACGAGCGAATTGTTCAGGAGCTCAACCGTGAAGAGCCCCACCTGATCGGCGAGGACTTCACCTACAAGCGTCCTCACGGGTTCATCCTCGACGGCCAGGGGAGCACAGGCATCACCACTTGGCGACGTCTGTACGAGCTTTTCTGCCAACAACTCCTCCGCCGCGCCCCCGACCGCTTCCGCACCCTATCCGAGAACCCCGATTTCATCAGCAACCGCGGTCATCACGCATTTACCAGCGATCCCGACCATCTCCGCCAGGCCTCCCAAATCGAGGACAACCTCTACACAGAGGTCAACCTCTCGGCCAATAACATCCGTGACACAATTCGCCTTCTGCTGACCACCTTCGAGATCCCCGAAGACCACCTCCAACTCTTCCTCCGCGAAGACCGAAATGCGTAGGCCAGAGAAGGCCATCGAAAGGCGTAGATGACGCATGAACGATAGCAACCAACAGGAACTGTTCGACGACCATTTCGACGGCGATACTCCAGCCGAGAAGTGGCAACTTGATTCGGACAAGCGAGCTCTCGACGAGCTCTTCACGAGGACGTTGTCTTATCGGTCAAGCGGTGCGTTCAACGATCTCTTGCAGTTTGTAAGTTACTTTCGCTTCTATGCACCGTTCAACGCAATGCTGGTACACATCCAGAAACCGGGAGCACGTTTTGTTGCTCCGCCCCATCGTTGGCTAAAAGACTATGGCCGAACGGTAAAGCCTGGTGCACAGCCCTTGGTGATTCTCCAGCCAATGGGGCCGGTTATGTTTGTTTTCGATTCGAGCGACACGGAAGGCAGGCCCCTCCCGCCTGATGTCGAAAATCCGTTTGCAGTTCGATCTGGCAGGATCGGAAAAGAGCTCGGTTCGACGATTGAAAACGTCAAGCGAGATGGAGTACGAATAACCCAAGTACCGTACGGATCACAGATGGCGGGCTCGATGTCACGAACGCGATCTCCTGGTGTGACGGTCAAGTTTCGTGAAGAACATGAGATACCGCTTCGCTTTGAGATGACCCTGAACGACAACCACAGCCAGGAGTCGCAATACGCGACACTGGTCCACGAACTTGCCCATCTGTACTGCGGACATCTGGGCACGCCCAACGACAAGTGGTGGCCAGACCGTCGAGGACTTCCCAAAGGAGTTCGTGAGTTTGAAGCAGAGTCCGTGGCTTATGTTGTCTGCCGCCGACTTGGAATCGACCCCAAGTCCGAGGAGTATCTGTCTGGCTATGTGAAAAGCGACGGTGAAGTTCCACCTATCAGTCTTGAATGTGTAATGAAGGTTGCCGGCCTGATCGAGCAAATGGGTAAACAGAAGCTCAAACAGAGGAAGACGTAGAGAGAAACCCAACCGTTCTCGCGCGCCCGCGCGCCAGAAGCACACCGAAAACGTGGCCCCACACACGCCACCCCCTACCTCTATGGGCGCCTTTCCCGGGCCAGCGTCGGGCGTTTTCTGCATCAGCCCCCTATCTCGTCCAGAAAGCCCTCGCCGTCGTACAGGGGTTTTGCCTCTCGTGCTTCCTTGAACGAAGACAGATGCTTCTGAATCTTCTCATAGAGCTGGTCGCGTCTATCCGGAGGCTTACTTGCCCAGGTTTCCAGAATCTTGCAGGCCAGTC
>CAZISU010000565.1:0-4864 GCA_964541935.1 uncultured Planctomycetaceae bacterium
CTTGTGCGTTCGCAAGCAGAGAAAGACGGCGAGGATGCAGGCAACGCCAAAAGTGATACTGGCCCGCTTCTCATCAGTCCACGTCTCTCGGTTCGGGCCGCAGAGAACCCGTTTGTTTGTGTTCGCATGGCCGTAAATTCAAAACGGGCCGCTACGGTGCGGGGAGATATTGCGGGACGGATAATGTGCGTATCGAAGAGCCGATTCGGTTTTTCCGAGGTCACCTTCCCGCTACGCGCCGATGGCAAGATGCACACGTACAATATCAATATGAAGTCGCTGGGGAAGTGGCGAGACGAGATCATTATGGTCGCTGTGCGGTTACCCCGAGTCGGCAGTGGCGGGGTGCGCATCGAATCGATTGAGATCGGGCCCCGGCCGGGCGGGGCGGTCGATTTGGCGGTCGACTATTTCGGACCCACAAACGGCGTGAATCGCACGGTCCGAGCGGCCGAGGTGAACTGCGCGGTTAGCAACTTGGGCGGACATACGGCCGAGAACGTGAAGATGACGCTTTCGGTCCCAGCCGGTGTGAAGATTATCGGGCCGGCCACGCGGCACGTCGAGCGGATATCGTTCTACGTGGCCAAGCAGGCCGCCTGGTCGATTGAAGCCCAGAATCCGGGGGCGGTCGAGGTTTCGGTTAAGGTCGAAGCCGCGGGCATAAAGCCCATTGCCAAGAAAGCCACGATCCGTTTCAGCCCCGCTCCGCGAGTGAGCAAAGCCGACTATGTGCCCGAGCCGCGGCCGGTGAAATCGAAATACGAGGTGGGCGTGTTCTACTTCCCCGGCTGGCACTCGATGGACCGCTGGCGGCCGATCTTCGATTACCCCATGCGCAAGCCGGTGCTGGGCTGGTACGACGAGGCCAACCCGGAGTGCGTCGATTGGCAGATCAAATGGGCAGTCGAGCACGGTGTGAAGTTTTTCATGGTCGATTGGTACTGGGACAAGGGGCGCCGCCATCTGGAGCACTGGTTGCACGACGGGTTCATGAAGGCCCGGCACCGGCGTTATTTGAAGTGGGCCATAATGTGGGCGAACCACAATCGGGCCGGCTCGCATTCGAAGGAAGATTGGCGCAAGGTTACGCAATATTGGCTCGACAATTATTTTGGCAGCGACGAGTATTACAAGATCGACGGTCGCCCGGCCGTTTTCCTGTGGGCTCCGAGCAACATACGCCGCGACGTGGGCGGCAGCGACCGCGCGGCCGAGCTGTATGCCATGTCGCAAGAGATGGCCAAGGCGGCCGGGCTCAAGGGCATATATTTCGTGGCCATGAGTTCACACTCGGGGACCAACCAGTGTCGGGAACTCGAGAGCGAGGGCTACGAGGGCATGACCAGCTACCATGCTTTCCAACTGGCGCAAAAAGAGGCCGGCTCGCGACGGTTCCCCTTTGCCGACGTGGTGCGGACGAGCCCCAAGGTCTGGCAAGAGGCCGACGAACGTAGTGGCGGCTTGACCTACATACCCATCATCGACAGCGGCTGGTCGTCGGAACCGTGGCACCATGGGCGGGCGTTGGTGATTCACGATCGTACGCCCAAACTGTTTGGAAAACTGTGCCGCGAGGCCCGCGCGTTTGCCGACAAAACCGGCAATAAGATCATCGCGGTGGGACCGTGGAACGAATGGGGCGAGGGCAGCTATATCGAACCTTATGCCCAATACGGGTTCGGCGACCTGGATCAAATGCGGGCGGCCTTTTGCGAGCCGGGTGACTATCCGCCCAACCTGATCCCGTCGGATGTGGGGCTGGGACCGTACGATCTGCCGCCCGTCTCGATACATAGCTGCTGGGGGGTCGGCAGCGAGGGGGATTTGAGCGACTGGAACGCCAACGGTTATTTAGACGTCAAGATTCGCAACGGGGCGATTGTGGGCCGCTCGACCGGCCCGGACCCCATTTTGCAAAGCCCACAAGTGGCAATCGAAGCCGAAATGGCCGGGCAACTGATCGTGCGGATGAAAGCCGATAGCAACGACCATGCGCAACTGTTTTGGGCCACCAGCGTTTTGCCTATCAGCGAGAGTAACAACGTGCAGTTTGATGTGATCGGCGACGGGAAGTTCCACGACTACAAGGTCGATCTTTCCCGCAGCAGCGGGTGGAGCGGGCTGGTGGTTTCGCTGCGTTTGGATCCGGTTGCGAGGAAAGGGACGGGATTTACGATAGAGTCGATTCGGGTGGAGTAAGAATTGGCGTTTTCCTAATCCCATTGCGAATCCGCGAGCGGCTTTTAACGTTTAAGCAAAAAACTCTGCAGCTTATCTAGACGGTCGGTGTTGATTAGATCGACTTCGGCGTCTAGGAGTTCTTGCCAGACGGATTCTTTTTCGGGCGTTGCCCAAAAGCGGACGCGGCGGTTGGCTTGGTGGGATTTTTTGACGATCCGACGTAGCTTTTCACGTTCTTTTGGTGGCATGGGGCCCTGGCCGCGCCAGGTGAATTGGTTCGACCAGCGGTCGCTGATCATGGGCATGAGGTGGTCGGGCATCTTCGATTCGAGATCGGCAACTCTTCCGTCGAGTCCGGCGTAACGCGTGGTTTGGGCGGCGACCGCTTTGAAGGGTCGGTTGCCACTGATGACGACTCGCACGGCCCTTTTGCAAAGCCGGCCGTCTTCGACCGAGCTGAGCATGTGTGCGTATTTTTGCAGAAGCTTATCGAGCGCGGCGTAGGTTTGCGGCCCGGAGGACTTGAGATCGATGAGCAAGGTAAACTCGGAGTCGTCGGGTTGGGGGTCGTTGGGTTGGGGGTTGTCGCGATAGACGTGGCCTTTGTTTTTTGCAACGCGAGCGGCCAGTGGTTCGAGGTAGAGCTTTTGCAACGACCGCTGGGGGCGGAGTTCGGCTCGTCCATGGCCGACCAGCAGGCGGCCGTCTGCGAGGAAGATATCGGCCTCCACGTTACAGAAGCCGTGCGCAAGCGCGTCGAGCAGGGGACGGCGGTGGCGATAGTCGTTGTGGGCGTGGGCATGAAGCAGGGGGCGAGGGTCCTGCTGTTCGGCCGCGGTCGCGGCCAACAGTGGTGAGCCGATTAAGAGCACGGTCAATGTGCGACATAAAACGAAACGCAGTCGACGACGGCTGCCGCGGAGGTCGTCGTGGGAGGGGATTTTTCTCGTCATGGGCGGACCTGCTGTGATGGGGCTATTAGATATGCGCGGGCAAGGAGTATTCCGCCTGAAGGCGGTACTACAAACACTATAAACGAAACTCAGGCAGTCGAACTAACAATTCGAGATTTTCTATGTCATTGATGTAGTCATGATAGTAGCCCGCAACGCAGGCAAGGGGCGGGAAAACAATAGTAAACATTGTGCGTCCCTCGCTTGCGCTGCGGGTTAGTATTTCCAATCGCCATTTACCCGCCTGCATTGAAGGGGTAGATATACACCTTAGGGGGGTGTTTATGGCCTGTTTTTTTGATCTCGCGTCAAAGAGGGGGAAAAATCGCAAAAACCCTTATATCTGTTTGACAGGATTGCCGCTTAGTGAATAGAATAGGCTTGCAAGTGGATTTGGCTAGTTGAGTGTTTTAAGAGTGATAGAGGATACTGAGTTCGGTGTTTTTCAGCTCCGATCTTACTTTATACAGTGATACTTACGGTGCTTTATTTCCATACTTAGCGTTTTTTCGGCTTAACGCGGCTATCGTCGCGTAGGTCTCATTTATGTTTTTCTTTTTTTTCAGGAGGTGTGTTATGACTTCTCGTTCGCACAAGCGAGGGTTTACCCTCGTCGAATTGCTGGTGGTGATTGCCATCATCGGCATCTTGATCGCCCTATTGTTACCGGCGATCCAAGCAGCCCGTGAAGCCGCCCGTCGTGCCGCATGTGTCAACAACATGAAGCAGGTCGGTCTGGCACTTCACAACTTCCACGACACGCGCAAGTGTTTCCCAGGTTCGAGCAGCCTGCCAACCGAAGCTGGTGGACTCGGTGTCGGTGGAGTAGGTGGATTGAGAAATGCCCATTCTATTGCGGTTGACGACAAGAATGGCACCCAAGACGGCCGCTATGACTACGGTTCCGGGTTCAGTTGGCAGACGATGATCCTGCCTCACATCGAAGAGAACAACCTCTTCAAGAACTTGAAGACCGTGCCGACCTGTCAGCCCCAGTCCACTACGGACAATTATGCCTGGAACTATGCTGTACAGATCGTTAAGGACAAAAACGGTAATCCGTTGCTCGACGAACTGAAATATCCGTGGCATTATCCGCTGTCCGCGTTCAAGTGCCCCAGCTTTGGTGGGCTGGATCACTCCGAAGACAACATGATCGCCGGGGTTGCAACACCTTATACGGCTGAATACAAATCGGCCATTTCCAACTATGTTGCCTTGGGTGCTTCGCACTTCCGGAGCATGGTTAACCTGCCCACTGGAAACATAAAGTATCAAGGCGGCATCCGTCATCCCAACGGCGTCATGTATCCCGGCGGCAAAGTTGCCATTAGGAGCATCAAAGATGGAACTTCAAACACGGCCCTGCTCTGCGAAACGCGGGAAACCACTTGTACGCCTTGGTACGAAGGTATTACGGCCGCCGTTTACGGCCTGTCCGAGTATCCCTCTATGCCAACTTTCGATTCAGCAGTCAACGTTCTTGGTATCGTGGGCGCGAATTACGGCGTCCCGTTGGCCGGCATTAAGACCAACCTTAATCGCGGTAAGGATGACGACACAAGTACGGATACCTTTTACAATAAAAACCGCTATATCGGTACTCAATGGGTCCACGGCCCCAGTAGCGAGCACCCCGGCGTGGTCAACCACGTGTTGTGCGACGCTAGTGTGAAGAGCGTTTCGGAAGGTCTCAGCGCCACGCTCTACATGCACCTGATCACGCG
>CAZISU010000566.1:0-4861 GCA_964541935.1 uncultured Planctomycetaceae bacterium
GGTTGTCGAGTCCACGCAGCAGCGTCAAATCGCTGTTGAAGTACAGCATCAACAACGATATCAGCATCAACACACTGCCCACCAGCGTGAAGAGGAAGAACTTAATCGCGGCATATTCGCGTCGCGGCCCGCCCCAAACGCCGATCAGAAAATACATCGGCAGCAGCATGACTTCCCAGAGCACGTAAAACAGGAAGAAATCCAACGCCATGATAACGCCCAACATGCCCGTTTCCAGCAGCAAAAACAGGATGCAGTAGGCCTTGACGTGTTTCGCAATCGGCCAGCTCGCGGCCATGGCCAACATGCTCAAAAACGACGTCAGCACGATCAGCGGGAAGCTGATGCCATCGATGCCCAGGCAATAGTAGATGTTGAACGACGGTATCCAATCGATGCTGAAAGCGTGTTGCATCTGGCCCGTTTCCAAAGCGAAACGCACCTGGTCACAACCTGTCCCGGCGGGGATCGCCATCCAGGCCGTGACCAGAAAAACGGCCAAAGTGGTGCAAAAGGCCAGCAGCTTCGACAGTTCGGGCTTGCTCTTCGGCAAAAAGCAAATCGCCAACGCCCCGGCGGCCGGAGCGAAAATGACCAAGCTTAATATTACGATGGGTTGATTCAGTATGTCCATTTTTATGGTGTCGGGTGTGAGGTATCAGGTATCAGGTATGGCAGTTGCTTTTTGTTCTCGATGGAATACTAACCCGAAGCGCAAGCGAAGGGGTCGCGACGTTTACCCTGGTTTTCCCTTCGCTTGCGCTTCGGGTTAGTATTGTCTCCAACTTTTTGATTTTGCAAATATGTCCCATTCATTCCAGGCTCTAATACCCCGCAACCGCGATGTCCCAATAAATGCTGACGATAATAAACAACGCCACCGTACCGATGACGATGAACATCACGTATTGCCGCAAGTTACCGGTTTGCAGAACCCGCAGCCAAAGCCCAGTTCGGTAAGTGCAACGTGCAAGCCCATCGACCAGGCCGTCGACCACGTGGCGGTCGATCCAGGCGTCAACGTGCGAAACACCACGAGCCACTCGGGCCGTGGAGTCCACCAGCCAGTCGATCAGATTACGGTCGGTGCCGGCCACCACACGCGATATCCACAGCGTGGGCCGTATAAAGACGATCTGGTATAGCTCGTCGAAGTACCATTTGTTGCACAGGAATTTATACACCGGCGCGAACATGCGGCTCACGTCGCCCGGGTTGAAATAATGTTTGCCGTAGAATACCACGGCAATAACGAAGCCCGAGGCGGCCATCGTGAAGGCGATCAACGAGACGGGAATGTGTACGTTATCGGCATGCGATAGGTGCTCGGCCGGAACATGCACGGCATCGGTGGCCATGCCCGCGGTGATACCGAGCGGTTGAGCCTGTTCGATCAGCGGCCGGGCCCCGATGTTCGTAAACGGAATGTTCCAGCCGGCCACAACCGCAAACACCGCCAGCACCACCAACGGAGCGATCATAACCTGCGGCGATTCGTGTGCGTGTTCTTCGACGTGTTCGCTATGGGTTTTGCCGGCGAAGGTCATGAACCACAGGCGGAACATGTAGGTCGCCGTAATGGCCGCACCGATCGTGGCCGCCCAAAAGAAAATATCGCCGTGCAACGGGTTATGCAAACGGAACAAAAACGCCTGCGCAAGGATCGAGTCCTTGGAGTGATAGCCGCTGAGCCCAAACCACAGCGGGATTCCCGCCCCGGAGATAGCCAGGCAGCCGATCATGGTGGTCCCGGCCGTCCAAGGCATCTTGCGCCGCAGCCCGCCCATCTCCGGCATCTCGTTGGTGCCGCAAGCGTGGATCACTGAACCGCTGCAAAGGAACAAAAGCGACTTGAAAAAGGCGTGCGTAATCAGGTGGAACAGCCCGGCCACCCAACCGCCGATGCCCAGCGACATGGTCATGTAGCCAAGCTGGCTGACTGTCGAATAGGCCAAAACGCGTTTGATGTCGGTGGCCGTGATCGCGATTGTGGCCGCCATGAACAGCGTGAAACAACCTACGTAGGCGATCGTCAAAAAGACCTCGGGTGCGAAGACTGGATAGAAGCGGCCCACCAGATAGACCCCGGCCGCGACCATCGTGGCGGCGTGGATCAAGGCGCTCACCGGCGTGGGGCCTTCCATGGCGTCGGGTAGCCAGACGTGTAACGGGAACTGGGCACTCTTGCCCACGCAGCCGCAGAAAATTCCCAGCCCGGCCAACACTAAAAGCCAGTAGCCATAGTCCTTCTCACGCCACTGGGGCACCATGCGTTCGACTTCCGCTCGCGCCGCTTCCGGCGTGGGCGCGGCCAGGTAGATCTTTTCAATCTCGTCGCGTGCATCGGATTTAACCATGCCGTCGGGAACAATCAACGCATGAGTATTGGCCGTATCAACCGCGTGCTCATCTGTTTCATGTCCGTCGGCTTGCGACACATCAGCAATCGGCTGGTCGTGATGTTCGGGCCGGACCTGTTCAAAAATGCTGGTAAACGAAAACGTACCCAACGTGGCCCAGATGACCATCAGCCCCACGATCATGCCAAAGTCGCCCACGCGGTTGACGATAAACGCCTTGTTGGCGGCGTTCGAGGCCGACTTTCGCTCGATGTAAAACCCGATCAACAGATACGAGCAAATGCCCACCAGTTCCCAAAAAACGAATACCATGGCGATGTTGCCGGCCACTACCAGCCCCAACATACTGAAACAAAACAGCGACAGGTACTGGTAGAAACGGAAAAACCGCCCGCGTCGTTTTAACGTGCTGCCATCGCTAAGCTTGACCATAGGGTCGGTCACGTCTTCGAGTTCTTCGTGCATGTAGCCGAAGGAATAAACGTGGATGCAAGTGGCCACCAGCGTGACCATGACGAACATCACGATCGTCAGCGAATCGATATAATAGCCGATCGTGACCTTCAACGAACCGAACTCGCACAGCGAGTACCACTCGCCCGTGATGGGAACGGTCTTTTGCATCTGCGGTGCGTGCTCAGCGCCAACATCTGATACCACGTGTTCGGCGGTTGCTGCATGTTCGGCGCGATCGTTATGCGTGTCGACCGGCGACAGCCACACGAGCATGGCGATCACCGAAAGCAAGCAAGCGGTTGCAATGGCGCCGGTGGCGATATATCCGGCCGCGATGCCATTTTTGCCCAATCGCCGCCCCAATAAGACAATAACCGTGAACGAAGCCAAGGGCAAAAGCCAAGCCAGTGCAAGCAGCAGCGGGATCGGGATTAGGGTTTCGAATTGTGGCATGTTTATCCCTTAAGCTCGTCGCCACGGTCGACGTCGACGCTCATGTGATTGCTGTAAAAGCTCAAAACAATGGCCAGCGCCACGGCTGCCTCGGCCGCCGCCAGGACTATCACGAACAGCGTCATCCATTGCCCGTCCAATCCCAACACGGGTCTACCCGCCGGACAAAGCTGTGGGCTGGAAAAGGCCACGAAGTTCACATTGGCCGCGTTTAATACAAGCTCGATACCCATCAGCACGCCGATGGCGTTTCGCTTTGTTGCCATGCAAACCACGCCGGTGACGAACAGAATCGCACCCACGATCATATAGTGTGGCAATCCGACTGGTTGAGTTAATAGGTTCATTGAAAACTCCGCTCTCCCCGCTCTTCTCCTGTAGGGTGCGTGCTTGCACGCACCGACCACGTCATTTAATTCCGGTGCGTGCAAGCACGCACCCTACGCTCTACTCCCGCCTCTTCGTCCGAGCCAAATACGCCGCACCCACCAGCACTACCAACAAATGCACCGATATAATCTCGAACGGCAAAAGATACCCCGACATGCCGCCGCGGATCGTGTCGTTCGGTTCGTCGAGACTATCGGTCCGTATGCCCAGCATCCCCATGCCCAAGGGCGTGGCCGTGTTGCCCAAGCCTTCAAGCTCGGGCAGGTCGGCCGTTCGCGTTACGGCGACCTGTTCTCGTGACAGTTGCTCGACGGCCCCCTCACTCGTCCATCCCGATACGCTAAATGCCGTTTGAATAAGGATCGCTAACAGGCTACCGCCGGCCGCGATTGCAAGTATCCACTGCCCGCCGCCCGTATAGAGAGTGTCGTGCGGTCCTTGTGCGGTCAGCATCACGCCGAAGACCAGCAAGACCAGTGTGCCGCCCACATAGACCATCAACTGCATCGAGCCCACGAAATCGGCCCCAGCCAGGAAAAATAAACCCGCTACGGCCGACAACGATACGATCAGGTAGCAGGCCATGCGTACGATGTTGGCGCTAGCCACCACCGCCACCGCGAAGCACGAAGCCACCAGCGCAAAAAAGAGGAAGAAAAACGAATGCCAGTTAATCACGTCCATAGTTTCAGCTTTCCCGTTATCACGGGCCTCCCATGGCGAAGTACAGCCCGGCGGGGAACGCGTACATCCAGAGCATGGCGCCCAGGAACATCATCACGGCCAAGGGGATACAGTATTTCAAGCAGGTGGTCAGCACCTGGTCAATTCGCAAGCGCGGCAACGTCCAACGCAGCCACATTATGAACAAAACGCCCAGCACGCCCTTGACCAGCATGTTGGCCACGCCCAGCAGATTGACCACAAACGCGGCCAGCGGGTGCGCGATGTCGCTCAAACCCAAAATGTCGGCCACCGGCACCGGCCCGTTCCATCCGCCCAAAAACAATATGGCGGCCAAAAAGCTCACGGCCAGCATCGAAGCGTATTCGGCCATGAAGAAGATGCTCCAGCGGAACCCCGAATACTCGGTCAGGAAGCCCGCCACCAACTCGCTTTCGGCCTCGGCCAGGTCGAACGGGGCCCGATTCACGCTGGCAACCGCACAGGTCACATAGACCCAAAACGTTACAAAGGTAAAC
>CAZISU010000567.1:0-4835 GCA_964541935.1 uncultured Planctomycetaceae bacterium
CACCCGGCGGGCCATGGACGGTACGCTCTACACCTACGTCAAATCGAAGGCCGGCCGGCGCCGACTCACACTGCCGCTCGGGCTCAGCCGGATGAAGGCCCTGGAGTTGCGGGTATTCGTCCAATCATACTTTGCATCGCCGGTTCGGCTCACCGATCACCTCGGACAAATATGGGTTGGCCATTTTACGAGCAACCCATTCGAATTCAGCACACCCAAGCGGGCCGCCGGCTGGCCCGGCGGCGAAATGCAAACGATCCAATTGGAATTTGAAGGGGTGAAACAATAATGTCCCGTAACCTATCGCAAGATGCGCTGAATAAAATTACCGAGCGGCTCGGCAACGAACCGATCACGATCATCGAGGTCGATTGGACCGGCGATGGTGTACCGATCTCCTACGCCGATCGCACCATCGGCCCCATCCCCGGCCGTATCCTCGAAGTCGGCCCGCTCGATAACGTCATCAACGTCTCGGGCAATAACGACTCACAGCAACTCAGCGTCACGCTCGACGACAGCGACGGCTCGATCAAGGCCATTCTCGATGCGTACGACGTCCACCAGCGCGACGTACGGGTCTTCCAATATTTCGACGACCTGAATCTGTCCGATAAGTTCCTCTTGTTCCGTGGCAAGATCAGCTCGCCGGTCGTCTGGAGCGAGGGCGACCGCACGGTATCCTTCGATATCATCTCACAAATCGAAGACGCCGAGATCGGTTTCTCACCCGAGGAAGGGCAATTCGAAAACATTCCCGAAGACCTAATCGGCCGGGCGTGGCCCATGTGTTTTGGCACTTGCGTCCACGTCGAGGGCGTCCCGCTCAACGAACCAGCCGCCGGCACGCTCGCCACCGGCGTGGGCATCATCGACTTCTTGCTGCCGCACCGCATGTTCGCCATCAACCGCATCCTGGCTTACATCAACGAGCAGATTGGCGACTGGCTAGATGCCAACGGCTTCTGGAGCGTCAGCGAGGCGGCGGCCTCCGGCGACGAACAACTCAAAAAACAACTCGAAGGGTTTTTGGCGAACAAACAACGGTTCGAGCAACAGAAGGCTGAGACACTGGACGTGCTCACCGATCAGGCCCGAACCATCGTGGCCAACTTCGGGGCGGGCGATGGCCAAAACGCATTCAACGCCACGGCACAATTTACCACCTTTCGCGTCTTCGGCGGCGAAGAGTTCCCCCGCGGAACGATCACGCTGGACATCAACGGTGCAAAGTTCATCGGATCGTTCCTCGGTCATACGGACGAGTTTTCGGTGCAATCGGCCGAGCATCCCCGAAAGAATGAACCGCTGGTTGTGCCGCGAGCCGATGGGGCGACCTTCCCCGGAGGTCCCTTCGGTTTCAGCCGTTTCGTGCCCAACGGTAATATCGTGGGCGACACGGCCGGTTACTTCTTTGCCGACGCCGGTGTCCAGGTTCGCGTCGCCACGCCCGAGCCACAACGCTTCGTCGTCAGCATCACGCCCGGCACGGTCAAACGTGTCAAGGCCTTCATCCAATCCGCCGGGCGGCGTTTTTTGATCGATGTGCCCGAGGAATTTTATACGGTCACAACGGAGCAGTACGACTCCGTCACCGCCACGATGGTCACGCTCAGCGACGCCCTGTCCAAGCGAATCGATCTCGGCTGGGACGACCAAATCTACATCACATTCAAGGGCACGGTCGGCCCCAACACGGTCGATATCCTAAAATACCTGATTCAGCAGAACACGGATTTCGTCACGGACGCGGCCTCGTTCAATGCCGTTCGCTCTCGACTGGCCAACTACCCCAGCCATTTCGCCTTGACCGACCGTAAGCAAATTCTCCAGGCCCTTGAAGAGATCGCCTTCCAAGCCCGTTGCGCCATCGTGCTCAAGGATAACACGTTTTATCTCCGCTATCTACCGGCCGAACCGGCGCCTGCCGACACGATCACCGAATCGGACATCGAGGTCGGCACCTTCGAACTACTGCACACAACGACCGAAGATCTCGTAACCAAACTCGTCGCCCGATGGCGGGCAACTGGTGCCCAGGAAGAGGGTAACCGGGTTATCCTTCGCCACAACGTCAAGAAGTACGGCACGAAAGAGTGGGAATTCGACTTTTACATCTACAACAAGCTCGACATGGTGCTCAAGAGCGCCACTTTCTGGCTGATCCGCTTTGCGAACACCTGGAAGAAAGTCCGCTTCAGCACGCCGCTCCACAAACTCAACCTCGAAACCTTCGATGCCGTGACGCTTGATTTTAATTCCCCCTACGTTGCCAACTCGGACGTCTTGGCGATGGTCGAGAAGGCCGACTATAATTCCGACACACGCTCAATTGATTTCGAGTGCTGGACGCCCGTAAAGGCCGGCCAGATGGAGCCCTACGACTTTGCCTACCCAGCCGACGTTTCGCAGGAACTGCGATTTCCAACGCCGGTCGAAGAGGAAGGCGAATTCGACGGCGGCACCGGCATCGGCCGCGATGCCACCGGAGCCCTGCCGATCCGCTACGACCTCCGTCGCGGTGTGCGGGTGGAATACGACGGCAATCCCGACCCCTTCGGCTTCGAGGCCGCCCGGCGCTCCACCTCCGACCGCGGCGACCCAAAACCGTCCGATGCAGGCGATAAGGATCCCGGCGAACCGGTCATCGGCGAGGTAATCATCTACGACGAACGCCTGCCCGGCATCGATACGCCCGTCTTCGAAAACACGGGCTTCCATCAGGTCACCGAACCGACGCTTATCGACATCGCCACCACCAAGATCATCGATTCCCGCGAACTCGGCGGCGGCGACGGAGATAATATGACCACGCTCTCCACATTCTTCGCCGAGATCAGCGACGGACGGCTCAAAATGGCCACCGACGCGACCATCGTCGATGCCGAAGATCGTGACATTCAGGCCGTCTTCGACTTCAAATACGACACCGAAACCGAACAATTCGGCGCTGGCACGGCGTTCCTACAGGAAGAGGACGAATAGACATGGCCTATAAACAGGAAGACTGGAACGATTTGCTTACGCAAATCAACGAAGTACTGATGAATCCGCCCGCGGGAACTGATTGCGAGGAGTTGAACATCACGCCTTTGCCGTTGGTCGATCCCGGTCACAAGTGGTCGGTCGCCGACATCCGGGCCGCCCGCAACAGCATCATTCAAACCTGCGACTCAATCCAATTCGAAGAGCCACTCGTCAAGTGGCGGTCGGCTGTCGTCAACGAACTGCAAACCAAACTCCTCGATGCCTGGTGCAATTGCAGCGACGCCTTTGTGTTTCAGCCCGAAATCATCTACAAGACGCTACCGCTCGAACCTTATGCCTGTTGCAGTTTCTCTTACACACAAGACCACTCCGACACCGTGGGAATACTTGGCGATCCTCATGTTGGCCGCTTGCCACCCGAAGGCAACGACTTCAACCTCTCGGACGAGATCAACGGCCTGAAAGTCATGTGCCAAAAATGGGGCGGCGGTTCGAGCGACAGTTACCGCTACTGGAAAGCCTACAACTCAATCACGGGCGACGCCCCGCAAACCGGCCCTCGCCTAAACGTCACCGGCGGAGGCGCCGGCGTCATCGGACAATACACCGGTCACTCCGGCTACATAGACAGAGACGGCAAAATCGTGTGTCCGGATTTCAAGCAAAACGGCCCCCAATGGCGAAGACATTCATCCTCCCCATTCCCACCCGTCGCCTACTGCACATACTGGACCTACTATTGCCCAACCGGCTACCAATACTGCCAAGGCTCTCGCGACGTCTGCATCGATCGACTCAACACCCTCAATTCGCTAGGACACACCCGCTACGAATTCACGCTACGATTCACCGATCACTCCGGTAACCCGATCGAAACCTTAGAAGACTGCGGCTGTGATTCGTGAGATGAACTCTAGCATGAAGATCTTTTCTGATGGCCCTCAATGGATTCCTGCCAGCGGCGGTATCCGCGTCTTCAAACCAAAGTGCAGAACCTCCTTTCACCCCGCCGGCTGCCCGTTGAGTGGAAGTCCGCACAGCCCGAATCTCGCCAGAGCAGGACTGTTGCAGTGCCACACGATTCCCGTCGCCTGAGCCGATTACTGGATGTAGGCCTTGCCCCGTTGAAGACGTGCCGCTACGACTGCATCTACTGCCAACTTGGCAGCACCACTTGTAAGACCACGGTGCGAAAAGAATGAGTACCCTGGACGGCGTCCTTGAGAAACTCAAAGAAAAGCTGCTCAGCAAGCCAGATCACATCACCCTCAGCGGGTGGTAACGTACATCAGATCGGGGGCCATGACGCACAAGAGCGTTAACACAGAAACCCCCATCCGAAGACGAGAAAACTCGATGCAATCGCCACGAGCAGAATGGACGGCACACGACTCTGGTGGGTATCGGGATCGGCCAACCGGCTTTCCCGCAGACTGAAATAGGTCATGACCGCAAGCAGCAACAGGCTCAGCACGGATACAGCGAAGATGGACATCAATGGGCCCGGCTTTTCCAGCGATCCAGAAGTAATCGCCAAGGCGGTTTTGGTTCCGCGTGGTTCTTTGAGGGCCATCGGTAGATAACCGCCCCAGGACGAGATTTTCGCCAAGCCTTTTGCCATGTGGTCCGCGGCAATCACAACTACTAGAGGCAAGGCTAGTCGGCGCCATGCTTCGCCAATATTCCGCGATCCCCGCAACAACATGACCACTCCGCCGAGAGCGAACCACAATAAGAATGGCACCACGAAGAGCATCCATATCCCCTTGATCCAACCCGCCTGGGCACCAAGTCCGGTGATTTCGACAACCGTGCGAGGCACCCAAAGGTAAACAGCTTGAGCGGCT
>CAZISU010000568.1:0-4832 GCA_964541935.1 uncultured Planctomycetaceae bacterium
CTGCCGCCTGATCGGTCCCGGCGGACCCGGTTGGCGGCGCGTGCTTCGTCGCGCCGCGGCCGACGATGACCCCATCGTGCAAAAGCCCGGCCAAAGCCAAATCGCGCTGGGCCTGTTATGCTCACTGCTCGGCTGCGTTATCGTCTACAGTTTCCTCATCGCCACCGGCTATGCACTCTATGGTAAATTCACCATGGCCGTCATTTTGACCCTAACCGGCTCTCTAAGCACGGCCTTGCTAATGTACCTCTGGACCGCTGTGGCCGGCCGCACGAACCGAGACGAAGCCGAGTGCCAAAACGACTGACCTTCGCCTCTATCACCTCTTTTGCCATCGGCTCCTACGCCTCCTTTCAACGCTCAGTTAGCCCAAAGGGCTTTCGTAGTATAGCCCTGGGTTATCGAAAATGGGATTGAAGCTCTAAGGACTAGGCTTCTTCGTTGATTTCAAACCTTATTCCGTCTTCTTAATAACGCCAAACTCACTAGCCCGCATAGCAACAAGGTGATGGTGGTGGGTTCGGGAACCTGTACGACTCGGAAGCCTATGACGGCCCCCCAGGTCGCCGGGGCAGAATAGCCACGAAACGAGGCGTGAAGACCGGAGTCATAGAATTCGAACGAGCCACCACGTATACCCTTGGAATAAATGCCGATGTAGGCTTCATTCCACTCCCTCACATTACCACCTTGATCGAAGGTGCCGTAGGGGCTTTCGCTATTCTCCCATTCGCCAACCTCGGTGCGGTAGTATGGACTGTCAATTCCATAAGTTGCACTGTCGCCGTTGCAAGTAGCATAGTTGCCTGGATCAGTTCCACCCTCGGTAAAGGGAACACCGGTTCCGCTCAGATTGTCGCTCTTGTTAACATATCCTGGGATTGTGTCGCTGCTTGTCGGGTAGTCGAAGTAGTTTCCTGTATCGCCATCGTTTTTATGGTAGGCTGCTTTATACCACTCGTCCTCCGTCGGGATGGCCCACGTGGCGGCGTTATTTCGGATTATAGCTCTTAGGGCTTCTTGGCTGGTTGCTCCGTGAATGGTGTATGAACCTTCCTCGGTGGTGCTATTGTCCTGAGTCCCTGTTGGTTGGCCGTTGTGCAGCCAATTGCAAAACCGAGCTGCTCCGCCCCAGGAAACAAAGTTTACCGGGCGGTTTTTCCAATCGGCCTCATTCCCGGTTGGCCGACCGCTGAAGTCGTATGTATAGCTCCCGCTGCTACCGTGTCGTGTTATCTGACAGCCCAGGGTGGTATCCATTAGTCCGTTGTAGAGCCCATACGGATCACTGGCCGCTACTGCATTTAGAAACTCACAATACTGCCCAGCGGTCACTTCGTATTTGCCGATTCTGTAGGCATAGTTTACGCTTCCATATCCAGTAGTGCTGTCGTAGGTCATCACCTCTGTATCCCCAACGTTACCCGTGTTCCCCACCGGAACGGTTTCGATACTGACATCGGCTTGTACGGTAGTTGCAAAAACGACCAATATAATCAATGCGATGAAAGACGCTGCAAAACACTTCATTAGACGATCCCCGGTCAAAAAGCAAACGATGATATATTCAAGTTAACAGGATAACAAACAATTCCCGGCCCTGTCAAGAAAACCCCCCCAAGAACTGTGATGATAACCATGGAAATCCGCAAGAAATCCGGTCTTGTACGTACAATGATGAGGGGAGATAATAGCCCATAAACGGCTATATTAGAGGCAGAATTTGCAAGCCTGAAAAGTGGCTCAAACCCCTAGAAAACAAGCATATGTAGGCGTTTTTGCCTCTTTTGCTGATTTCCTATCAATGTTTTCGGAAAACGTGCCCAGGAACCTTCGACTACCAGCCCCCTCCCGCTTTACATAACCCATTCCAACCCGTCTGCAAACGCCACGGACCCATTACCCCCGAGGCGTCGTGCCTACCCACTAATTAGGTCTAGCCGCAGATTATCACCCCATAAATAATCTGAATTTCCAACCCGAAACCAAATAAACCCCAAATATCGGCGAATAGCCCGCAGAACCCGTTGTACGCGGCGGAGTTTCCGACGGTCGATATTTATGGGGCAGCCGGCCGACTGATACTTTTGCCGCAATTTACCCCCCCATCCCGTGAGAAAACAGGAGTAAGTCAAGTGAGAAAGCATTGTATTTGCAAGTTGCTCGCAGTCGTTCTGGTTGCCGCCTGTGCGTTTTTACCACAGTTGGCCCAGGCCGACTCGGCATCCGACCCCAAACCGATTGCCGTGGGCTCGTTCTGCGGCTACGACGGGCTGTTCGAAAATATCAGCACATTGGGCAAGGTCTCCGGCAATCCCGACCTGGCCACGGGCCTCGAAGCCATGCTCAAGTTTGCCACCCGCAGCCACGGCCTGGACGGGCTGGATAAGTCGAAGCCCTGGGGCGCGGCCGCATATCTAACCGGCAAAGAGCCCTCGGGCTACGTTTTCCTGCCCGTCACCGATCTGGCCAAGCTACTCGAGGTTCTCGAACCGTTCGTGGGCAAGCCGCAAGATGTGGGCGACGGTGTCCTTAAGCTCAGCGGCAACGAAGAAAACAAAAAGGCCGGCAAAGACGACCCGCTCTTCATCAAGCAGCAGGGCGCCTGGGCCATTATTTCCAAGAAAATCGAGTGCCTGGCCCTAGCCTGCGACGATCCGGGCAAGCTCTTGGGCGATTTGCCCGAAAAATACGACCTGGCCGTTCGCGTCGAGGCCGCCGACATCCCCGCCCCCTTGCGTGAAATGGCAATCGCAAAGATCAAGGCAGACGCCGCCAAGGACATGCCGCAGCGCGATGGCGAGGACGATATCGAGTATTCGGTTCGCAAGCGTGTAACCGAAGAGTTGCTCTCGGCCATTACTGGCGCCATCAACGATATCAGCCAAATCACCGTGGGTTGGACGCTGGACAACAAGACCGAGAAAACCTATGCCGACGTTGTTGTTTTGGCCAAGCCCGGCAGCGACGCCGCCAAGCAGTTGGCGCGTCTGAACAATGCGAAAACACGTTTTGCCGGCTTCCGTATGGCCGAGGCCGCTTTGGCCGCCAACTTCGCGGGAGAACTTTCCCAGGGCGAGGCCGACACGCTTAAGACCGTGCTCAAAGGCGTTTATGGCAAGGCGCTTGCGGATCTCGAAAAAGAAGGTAAACCCGAAAACGAGCGCAAAGCCGCCGCTGCCCTCTTGGGTGATATTTACAAGGCTTTCAACAAGGCCGTCGACGCCAAGCGCATCGACTCCGCGGCTGCGCTGCTGTTGGCCTCCGACTCGGCCACGCTGCTCAGCGCCAAGTACGTTTCCAACGCCCAAGAATTGGAAAAGATCGCCGATACCATCTCCACCATCATCATGGCCGAACATCCCGAGCTGAAAAGCCTCGTGACCATTAAACCCAATGCCGAGGAGTATAAGGGCGTGCGTTTGCACACGGTTTCCGTTAAAATCCCCGACGATGCCGACGATCGCGAAAAGGTCGTGGCCCTGGTCGGCGAGACGCTCGAAGTCGTCTTGGGCGTCGGCGATGAAAGCATTTACATGGCCGCCGGACGCAAACCGTTGGCAACGCTCAAAAAGGCGATTGCCGCCTCGCTCAAAGATCTCGATTGCAAGGTTCCGCCCTTGCAGTTGACCATCGGACTGCGATCGGTGGCCGGATTCCTTGCCGAAGCGGCCGATACCGAAGAGGAACGGACCAAGATGGCCACGCTGGCCAAGATCCTCTCCAACGCCGGCGACAAAGACCATCTCACTCTCACCGCCGCGCCGGTCGAAAACGGTGTTCGACTGCGACTGGAAGTCGAGGAAGGTATCGTCAAGGCCATTGGAAAAATGAGCAAAATGTTGCCCTCCGACGTCTCCGGAATCTTGGGTAACGGCCTTTTGATTCAATAGACCACCGAAAAAAATGTTCGCATGCTCGTAAGCATCGAACAGTTTTTAGCCATCGGCAGTCCCCGCCAGTACTTCTACTCACGGCGGAGGCTGCCTTTGGTGCGTATACGAGATTTGAGAAATCAAGTTTAGCCCGGTCGCTTGCGACCGGTGTATGAGCAATAGCTTTTGTTTCCCACTCCCCCCATTTTCCAACTCTGATAGTTTGTGAATAGATTCAATATCACTCGTTGCACGCCGGTCGCAAGCGACCGGGCTAAACAGAATTCCTGTTTTTCTGTGGTTTTCGTGTGTTTACAACTAACGCCCTGGCATAAGCAGCCCCGCATCGCTAAGATTCTGAGTATCGCCCTATCGAGGGCAATTATTACTTGTTGAAAGAGAAACCGTCATTTTTACAGCAAAGGAGAACGGATCGTGAGAAAAACCCTTTTATTAACGTTGTGCGCAGGGCTTGTGTTGGCCGGCTTCGGCATCGCCCCGGCCACGGCCGACGAGGCCAAACCCATGGCCACCATCACATTCTCGGGCTACGACAGCTTGATGACCGACGTGAAGTGCATCGGTGAGCTTGCCGACTCGCCCGATCTGGACAAAATGGTCGAAGGGCTGATCGCCATGCAAACCCAGGGCAAGGGCCTCGCCGGGCTCGACAAAAAACGCCCCTGGGGAGTTGTGGTTTTGGCCACCGACATGCCCATGCCCACCGGCTATGGCTTCATCCCGGTCTCTAAACTCGAAGACCTGTTGGCCGTTCTCGGCGATCTCGGCATGGAAGTCTCCGACGCCGGCGATGGCGTTTCGGAAATCGTGGGCCCCAACGGTCAATCGCTCTTCGTCAAGCAGCAGGGCGATTGGGCCTATATCTGCCTGAGCAAAGACGGCTTTGCCGCCGTGGCGTCCGACCCCACCAAGCTGCTGGGCGACTCGGCCACAAAA
>CAZISU010000569.1:0-4825 GCA_964541935.1 uncultured Planctomycetaceae bacterium
GGGCATCTACGAGATCAACGGCACGCGGGAAAACAATGTGGTTTATGCCAACGATCCACCCAATAGCCACAACTTCCACCCCTTCATCGATACACGGCCGGGCGTGCCCAAGAGCGAACGCTACAAAGCCACCAGTGGTGAGTATTACAAGGGCAAGAAGTTCAAGGGACTCTACGGCTTCGTCTCGCCCGACGGCATACATTGGCGCAAGGCCAAACCCGAGCCGATTCTGACTTGCAGCCCCTTCGATTCGGCCAACGTGGCCTTCTGGTCAGACGCCGAACAGTGCTACATCTGCTACTTCCGCGTGTTCATAAAAGGCGTCCGTTGGATCGCCCGCGCAACCAGCAAGGACTTCTTGAACTGGGGCCCGCTGGAACATATCAAGGCCCTGCACAAGGGTAAAACCGCGCCGATCGAACATATCTACACCAACCAGACGCACCCATACTTCAGGGCACCGCAAATCTACATCGCCCCAGCCGCGCGTTTCATGCCGGGCAGACAGGTGATCAACGATGCCGAAGCGAAAAAACTGGGCGTGCATCCAAAGTATTTCCGCGACATTTCCGACGCCGTTTTGATGACCAGCCGCGGTGGCAACACTTTTGACCGCACATTCATGGGAGGTTTCATCCGCAACGATATCGGGCTGAACAACTGGATCTCGCGCTCGAACTATCCGGCCTGGCACGTTGTGCAGACCGGGCCGGCCGAAATGTCACTCTATGCAAACTGCAACTACGCCCAACCCACGGCCGAGCTGCGACGTTTCTCGCTACGTTTGGACGGGTTCGCTTCGATTCAGGCCGGCTACGACGGCGGACAAGTCTTAACCAAGCCCTTTACGTTTAAAGGCAAGCAACTGTCGCTGAACTTCGCCACCTCGGCCGCCGGCAGCGTGCGCGTCGAAATCCAAGACGCCGACGGCCGCCCCATACCCGGCTTCACACTGGCCGATTCGAACGAAACAATCGGCAACGAGATCGAACGGGCCGTCTCCTGGAAAGGCAAACAAGACGTCGGCTCGCTGGCCGGACGCCCCATCCGGCTGCTGTTCCAACTCAAGGACGCGGATGTTTTCGCGTTCCGCTTCAAGTAGCTCCCATCGCCGGGTTATAACCCGGCCTACAAACTCCGCGAAAAATGGAATCAAGCAACCTATTCGACAATATCCCCGACGCGCTGCCCGAGGAGCTTTTCACGCAACTGCTCGATGTGCCCGGGGTGCGCATCGAGCGTATCGTCTCCTGGGGACAATGCTCGCAAGAAGAATTCTGGTACGACCAGGAACAACACGAATGGGTGCTATTGATCGAGGGTAGCGCGGCCGTGCTTTTCGAAGGTGACAACGAACCAACCGAACTCCTGCCTGGCTCATTCCTGCAAATTCCCGCCCACCGACGCCATCGAGTCGTCAGCACAGACAGCGAAAAACGTAGCGTTTGGCTGGCTATCCATTACGGTTAGATTGCGTGTTATGAAGCGGGTTTTTCCGATACGGGAACGATTCTTATCGCTTGACCGTCGTTACCCAGCAGGCGAGCTTTCAGGACGGTGGCCGAATTGACCGCAATACGTTCAATTTTCACATGCGTGCGGGTTGCAACGTCCGGGCTGTGCGAGTAGACATGCGCTACGTATTCTTGCCCGGCCGTAAGAAAATCGAGCGGCACATCCAGCGTCCGTGGAGTTTTAGCGTTCATGCAGCCGATAAACCAGCTCGCGCCCGCGCGACGGGCAATCACGGCGTAGCAGCCGATGCGGCCGTCGATTACTTTTGTATCGTCCCACACGGTCGGCACGGCATCGAAAAACTCGATCTCCGGCTCGTCGCCCATTTGGCTCTGCGAGCTACCGGCCCCGCCTTTCTTGGCCGGTGAAGCCACCGGTCGATCGTACCAATACAGAAATTGCCACGGGCTATACAGGCACACGGTCTTGGCCAGTTGATATGCATGGTTTGCATTGCGCGCAACCCGCTCGTTATAGTAACACACAGTATTGTCGCCCGCCCCGGCAATCATCCGCGTAAACAAAATAGTCAGCGTCTGCTCGTTCGATGGGCTCGTTTCATCACCGGCTATGCCTTCCTGGGTCATAAGATTCGGGTAAGTGCGGCTGTAGCCGCTGGGCCGATATTCATCGTGTACGTCGACCATCAGTCGATACTTGGCCGCCTTGCGAACCGCCTCGTGCAGCCAACTCGTCCAACGTTGCGAACCGACGTTGACAAACCCGTACTTCACGCCCTTGATCCCCCACTGCTGCAACAGTGGCAACACCACGTCGAGCTGGCGTTCCAAGGCACGGCGATTGACGTAGAGAATGATTCCAATATCTCGTTGCTTGGCGTATCGAATCACTTCAGGCAAATCCAGCGGGCCGGGCGAACGTTTCGGATCGACCGTCACCGTGGTAGCGTCCGAGGCGGCGGAATACTCGTGGCCATACCAACCGGCATCGAATTCGACGTATTGCAGATTGTGCTTCACGGCAAAGTCAACACAAGTCTTGCCGCCGACGGTTGTCAGCGTGACTTCGCGAATCACCTTCCCCGGCTTGATCCAGGAAGTATCTGCAATCGCGCAAGGATCGTTCAAGTTCAACAACAGATCGTTGTTCTCCAGCAGTTGCCCGGGACTGGCGGCCAGCATCACAACCCGCCATGGCGTCGTCAAAGGCAGTTCGGAACGAACCGAACTGCTAAGCTTGCTGACCAGAGCGTTGCCATGCCCGCTCAGCGGTGCCAACTTCATGCGCGCATAGTCGACCAGCCGGGCTTCGGCCAAGGCAATATACGTATCCTCAGCGGCACGGATCGTCAGCGGCCGTTCGCAGCCCGACTTGATCTGACTCAATCGCACTTCCGCATAGCGGCCTTGCGCGCTGTAGACGGCCCAGGCTGTATGATCGGCCGGGAAGCGGAACTCGCTGTTTTCCCGAGCAATCGTCACATCCTGCATCGCGGCTTGCTTGGGAATCGTATAGCAGAACGCCACTCCTTCATCATAAGCACGAAATGTCAAAATCAGCCGGCGTCGAGGCGATGCCGTCTCACGCAAATTGACCGATAGCTCGCGATAATTGTCGCGCACAGTGCTCCGCTCGCCGTAGACGGGCTTCCACGTCGTCGATTTAGAACTGTCTTGCAATCCCACGATTTCAAAACCACTGCTCAGCGATCCACCCTTGATGGTCAGCCCCAGTCGCGATTCGTTCACGACGGCCTTGCCCCGGTAGGTGATACTGTAGACCGGACAGCCTTTGACGTCGTCACAATCCTTCAGCTCAAACTCCACAGCAACATTGCCGTCCGGCGAAGTGATTTTCGCGGCATCCGCATCTGACGAATGGGCAAGAGTCGAACACAAGGCAAACAAGCTAAAGCAAAACGTTGCGTTTCGAAATACCGCACTCATGATACCACCTTCCTCGCCAGGTAATTATTTTTGCCACAACGTGGCATTGTACACCTTATCCGAGCCCGAAGAAATCACGCTATCAGTGCCGATACTCGTAATATTACCACAAACCAGAGCCTGCCGGGCGGGTATCTCCTAGCTCATTTTACGTGTTACACGAAACCGTTTTTCCGTACACAATCCGGTAAACCTACATCATGATAATCCCATAAATCCTGTCAAAATACATCCAAAGAATCATGCCATCCAGTCGTAACCCCAAAACCAACGCCGCCCGCCTACTTGACGCAAAGGCTATCGACTACGAGTTGCGGGTGTACGAGTTCGATCCCGCCGACTTATCGTCCGACAAAGTCGCCGCACAAATCGGCCTGCCTCACCAGGAAGTCTACAAAACGCTGGTTGCCAAAGGCGACCGTCACGGCCCATTGCTAGCCGTCTTACCGGGCGACGCAGAACTGGACCTCAAGGCCCTGGCCAAACTCAGCGGGAATCGGCGCGTGGAAATGGCGCCGCTAAAAGAAGTGCAAACTCTGACCGGATACATCCGCGGCGGAGTGACCGCTCTGGGATGCAAAGGTAACTACCCGGTCTACGTCGAAGAAGAGATCGTCCTCTTCGATCGCATATCGGTTTCGGCCGGAGTACGCGGAACGCAGATCCTTTTGTCGCCCGACGACTACATTTCAGCCGTCGCCGCAACCCTTGGCCCCATCATTCGCGCAAGATAAAATCCGACCTGCTCGCAACAAGTCGGAGTGCATCGCAACAAGTCGGGGTGCCATGGCCCACGCTTGCGTGGCCATGATAAAGCACCCGACTAAAAGGATCCACATGCCCACGACAAGCGTGGGCATGGCACCCGAATTGCAATCACAGCCTCATCAGCCACCCGGCGTGGCATATTGCACAGGGCCGGGCACAACCGGACCACAGGCTCCGGCGGCGGGTGGGCATGTGTTACAGGGATCACACGGCACGCACGGATTGCACGGATCGGCAATCATAGTGGGGGCCGGCGGCGGATACGATGCGCCGCGGAATAAACGATCTAGGCAGCGGCAACCGGTAAGGTTAGCCGTCAAAACCAACAAAGCCGTCAAAATAAATAATCTCTTCATGACTCGATTCTCCCATCGAGAACGGTTGTTCCATCGGACAGTTGTGAACCAGACAACTCTACACCATGTTCCATGATGTGCAAATGCAACACGGTGTTTTTTTTCAAACTCGTGTTCTTTTTTTGCCGCACGCCCGCAAAACAGAAGCTACATTCTTCTATCGGAATGGTTTATTTTTTTGTCCCAGCACCGAGGGTTTGCATAATGCTTTGTACGCCAGCAAAAAGAGACGCGAATACTTGCCCCGCCCCAACACTCAGTTTTTTCAGCGCCGCTACG
>CAZISU010000570.1:0-4824 GCA_964541935.1 uncultured Planctomycetaceae bacterium
TTCGCTATAAAGAACAGACTTCTCCTCTAGTGTTTTCGTGACACTTCAGTCACCGTCTGGAATTAAAGTTAGCGGCGGGTTTTTCCCAGCGTGAGTGTGCACGAAACACAACTGAAATGTTTCTGCAAGACATCATTGATTGGTGAGACCGTGTACCGATGCATTTCTGAGTTCGTAGATTATTTCAACAACTTGTTTGAGCTGCGGCGATTGCGACAGAAATATAGACAGCACGTGTCTGTATCACCACATGCGATGTTTGCACGGCGGATGAGGTGCGAGCCGCTCGAGGACCGATGCTTGTTGAGCGTCAACACGGCCCTTCTTCCGTTCAATGCCGGCCCAATTGATCTACCGGCGACAGGCATTACACCCGGTATTGATTCTAGTGCGGAACGTCTTGGATTCGATGGTGACTTGTCGCAATTCCCCGAGAAATTAGACGCCGCTCCCACGGGAACCAGCTATATGCTTACCGACCATTGGAGCGGAAGTTGGAGCGATGCCGAGAAGAGCCCGACAAACAACGAGGATGACTTGATGTGCTGGGCCGCGGCAGCTGCAAATATCCTGGAATGGACAGGCTGGGGCAATGCCACGGGGATGGCCGACAGCGACGAAATGTTTGCTTATTTACAAGACCATTGGACTGACGAAGGGAGCTTGATGGAGTATGGCTGGGGCTGGTGGTTTGATGGAATCAACGATAGCGAAGGCTGGACCGACTGGTCACAAGTAGACGTACCCGGAGGAGGCTTCTATCTAACAGAAAGTTTCTGGGGGGTTTTTCATAAGCAAATTAACGACTTTAAAGCATTGTCAGCTATCGATCAATACTTTCATTCCGGTTATGGCGTAGCGTTGGGAACATACGGGCCTAATGGCAGCCATTCTCTTACCTGCTGGGGATACAACTATGATCCCTCCAATCCCACCGACTACAAGGGAATTTGGGTAACCGATTCCGATGACGATAAGTACACGAGCGATCCCCCCGACGAATTGCATTACTATGAAGTCGTTTACGATTCCAGCGAGTGGCATCTGCAGGATTATCATGGAAGCAACGACTGGTATATTGGCACGGTGCAAGCATTGGCAAAAGCTCCCTGGTCATTGCCCGGCGATGCCAACAGCGATGGCACGGTCGATCAGGCCGATGCGAAGATCGTGTCCGACAACTGGCTGATGCAGACCGGGGCCAGTTGGACCACTGGCGATTTCAACAATGACGGGCGGGTAGATGACATCGACTCCACTATAATGGGCGCTAATTGGCAGACATCGTTCCCTGCGGATATTTCTTCCTCGGTCGCAACTGAGCAGGATGTGAAAACGCGGGTCACGGCCCCGGAGGTGTTATCCGCTGCAGCCAATGGTGACGGCACGGAACCATGGGCGTTGCAATATGATCTGGATCATAGTGGCAAGATCGATCTAGGCGACTTAGCCTTCTTCGCATCGGTCTACCGCGAAAAGCCGGGCGTAACCACTAAAAACCCATACTCTTATGCAGCCGACTTCGACCGTTCGGGAACCGTCGACATGGACGATCTGGCCTTATTCGCGGACAACTACCACCTTAGCCAACCGAACAATTCTATTTCTGACACGGCTGAAGTAGGCCAATCGAGCTTGGTTGTACGGAAAACCGATGCCATTTGCTTCGAAGGTGACGGCAAAGTGACGGACAATGATGTTGCGATTTTGGCTCAGAATTGGATGACGATTGTGGAAGGCATGGACGATGATGACGACGAGCCTGATGCGGTTTTCGCCGAGGTTAGTGTTGCGGACGAAATGCTCGGACTGTTTGATGAATAGATGCGGCCGACGATTTGTACTTTGGCGGCACCTTATGGGAGTGTTCGCTGTCTGTGTGAACTGTTGCCGGGGATCGGAGACTGGATGGGAAGCGTCTGGCGGTGGTCGAGTGGCCGGCGCTGGTCGGCGGCAAGTCTGAAGATAGTGCCGACAAGTCGGAGGAGGGCGGGGTGACATGGTCCAGGCACTCTTGCCGTATGGAGCCGATTACCCTTTCGCAGTATGGGTTCTGCCAGGACGAGCGCGGCGCGGTCGGAACTTCTTCAAATTCAGGTTCATCCGAGATTAGAGTGCGCGGCCAAAGTAAAGGCCCTTGAGAAAGACTGGAAAACCTCCGCTCGGGCTCGACAGAAGGGGCCGCCCCTGAGTGACTCGTGGCTTAATGAAATTTTGCCACGAAAGATCGAAAGGACGAAAACACGAAAAGCTAAATGAAAAATACGGCCCTCATTTTTTTCGTCCTTTCGTGATCCCTTTGTATTCCCCCTGATTTCTGGAATAATTCAAAACTACCAAGAACCGTATCATGGTAATGCGGTTTTTCCAATTCCACACAATAATCCACCCCACGCGGCGAATCCTCGATTAGACAACCTTCTACTTAAAGGAATTCGACATGGCCATACGTAAAAGAAACGGAAGGATGCTGAAATGGGCGGGAATCGGCGTGGCCGGTTTCGTGACCATGATCGTCCTTTATATCGTGGTGTTGTGGATCTTTGGTTCACGGCTTGAACGTCGGCTGGCCGCTATCCGCGCGGCGGGCGACCCGACTTCGCTCTCTGAATATCGCATGGAAGAAGTAGCACCCGAGGAAAACGCGGCCACGTACCTTGATCGCGCCAGCAGCGACGCAAAGCTGCTATACCGTAAACTCAATCCACTTTGGCAGAATCGTCCGCAACAGCCGACCTATCTCGACGACACCGAAATCGAGGCCATCGAATCGGCCTTCGCCGCCTACCCCAATGTCATACCTTTGCTCGAACAGGCGGCCAACTGCCCAGCCTATTCAGTGGATTTCAGTCAGGATGTTGCAAATGCCGGGGATACTACAAAGGCCTTAATGGAAAACGTGGAGCAAAAACGCATGTTTGCCAGGCTCTTGTATCGAGACCATTTCGTCTTGCTCCTGTCAAAAAACAAACACGACGAGGCCGTGCGAAGCTGCGTTACGCTGCTCAAGCTCAGTCAGCACATCGAGAAAGATCCCGCAATTATAAATTTCCAGGCAAACGGCTGTGTCTTTCGCTGGATTGCCATTCAAAATGCTAACGAAGCCCTGCAATCCGGCCCTGTCTCGGAAAATGTGCGACAAGAGTTGGAAAACGAATTGGCAAAAATCAATATTCGCCACTCGTATTTACAAGCCTTGAAAACCGAGCGTGCGTGTGTGCTCGACAATTTCGAGGCTATGATGCGTGGTGGCATGGTATGGTTTCCCACTCGGCATAAGCACGACTGCCTGGACGTGCTCGATTGGCTTATCGCTCGAGCCGAAGCCACCTTGCCGGAAAACGCCTCGAATCCGCCGGCAAACCTCTCACCCACGCCGCCTACGACCGGGACATTTGGTTCCATGCTTCTGACGACACTGCAAGCGGCCGAAACGGCGACCAATCGCGTAGAAGCCGAGGTCCGCGTCCTTCGCGTCATCAACGCCCTAGCCCCACGTGACGATCCAGGTAAGCCGCCCCTGCCCGATCTGTCCGACCTGGGGCTGCCGAAATCCGCCATCATCGATCCCTTCAACGGCAAGCCGCTGATCGTCAAAAAAGTCGACGGCGGCTGGCTCGTTTACAGTGTCGGCGAGAATAAGGTTGACGATGGCGGCGATGTGGATGATTCCCAGTCGTCGAAAACGCTCGATATCGGGCTGCGGCCGATTGTTAGAAGTAAAGCTGTCCCGGAGGAGCGCGAGCACGACCCTGAGTGACTCGTGGCTTAGGGGATTATTTACCCCGCTTTCTGCCCGCTGAGTTTGTGAATAAATCAAAACTACTCGTTGCACACCGGTCGCAAGCGACCGGGCTAAACATGATTTATCGCAAACTTTCTGTTCTCTGTCCTCTCCCCTCTATCCTCTCCCCACTAATCCTGCAACGTGCAAACCTCCCCGCCTTGCGTCGACCCCATCGCTCGCCACACCTTGGGTTCCACGTTGTCGGAGAAAAATCGGGCCGAGCCGTCCAACAGGCTGGCGTGTACGCCGCCCACGTGGTTGCTGCGAGCTGCGTGACGAGTGGGGTCGGCCGTGGTGGCCAGGCCGCAGGGATGGCCAGGCATCAAGTCGGATCGGCAGTACGTGCTGAAGGAAAGACGGTCGGGCACGCTGGAGTTGGGCGTGGCGAAGGTCGTAAAGTGCGAGCCGTCGCCCCACCAGGCAAAGCCCCGCAGGTCGTCCTCGGCGCCCTGCACGGTTTCGGACAACAGCAACGTGCTGCTGAGCCCGTCTCTTATGTCATCGAACTTGCGGCCGATTTTCGAATCACTAGGGTAAAGATGTTCGAACGCAGCGCCGCCAAACTCTTCGCCGTTGAGCGGACTTTCTTGCAAATACGCAGTGATGCCGTAGTTGCCCACGTAATTGTGCTTAGTAACACCCCAACTGTCCTGCGGCTTATCGCTGGGACAGGTGTAGACCGGAATCCGCTGGCTGGTTACCGGCAGATTGACCGCCGCGCTATAGGTGCAATCGTTGGGGATCGAAGGAAAGTAGTGCGAGAACATATGATAATACTGGTACTGCTCGCCCAAATCCTTCTGCTCGACAAACGGCAGCACCGGCACCAGCCACGTGCCCCAGCAACAGCCCAGAGACCCGATCGGCAAGGCCTTGTTGGCGTCGTGATAACTGTGCAGGGCGATGGCTATCTGGCGGATGTTGGCCATGCACTGCGAACGTCGCGCAGCCGCGCGAGCGGACTGCACGGCCGGCAACAACAACGCGATAAGTATCCCGATGATGGCAATTACAACCAGCAATTCCACTAGCGTAAA
>CAZISU010000571.1:0-4815 GCA_964541935.1 uncultured Planctomycetaceae bacterium
TGGGCGGTAGCGAAATGACGCCGTCGGGGGCGGATGCGATGGGGCGTGCGGCCTGGTGTTCGGCCCAGTTGCACAGTCCCCAGCAAACGCCCACCACCAGCAGGAAGGCGATCGCCGCTTCGGCGACGATTTTGAGGCCGCCAATTACAATCTGTTTAGGATTCGTATCGGTCATTTTCGTCTACACCCGGATAAAGATTTTTTTGCGGTAAAGGAACAAGAGGAACAACCACTCGACGACCAGCACGCCCAGAGCCGCGACGAGCGGGGCCAGGTCCGCGCCGGCAACTCGCTCTAGTCCGCCGAAGAGTTGATTGGCCGTATAGCCAAAGTTGATAAAATCGCTGCCCACGTAGATCGTAATCGCGTTGGTGCCGATGGGAATGAAGATGAAGCCCAGCCATCGTGCCCGCCAGACGTCGATCACCAGATAGAAAAGCGACAGCAGCAGCAGGCACCATCCGGCGGCGAAGAGCACGAAGGGGGTCGACCAGATGGCCTTGACGATGGGGAACCATTGGCCCAAGATCCAGCCGGTCGCGAGCGAAACGCAACCGGCGGCGGCCAGTATCATTACATTGCGGTAGCCGCAGGTGGGATTGTTTCGTAGCAGGTTTCCGGCCTGGGCGCCGATCAGGGCCATGGCGGCGGCCGATATCCAGGTCAAAATGCCCTCGGGATCGAAGGCGCCTTGGTAAAGTTTGCCCGGCAGGAGGTTGTAGTCGATGTATCCGCACAAGCAACCGCCCGGCGTGATGACCCCGGGGCCGACTCCCGGCACGGGGATGAACGACAGCGCGGCCCAATAGCCTAAGAGGATGCCGATGGCCCAGGCGGCTTGCCCGCGTGGACCGCGGTTGATGACCACCAGCCCGGCGATGAGGTAGGCCATGCCAATCAGGCCCAGCACGCTGAGGGGCCGCATGTTGGCAAAGTCGAGCGATAGCAGTTCGCCGGAAAGGCCCAGCCCCACCAGCAGCAACGTACGACGAAAAAGTCGCCGGTAGAGCCGCCACTTGGATTCGCCGCGTTCGAGCTTGGCCGTGATCGAAAAAGGCATCGTCGCACCGGTCATAAACACGAACAGCGGGAAGACGAGGTCGATGGCCGCGAACCCGCCCCAACCGACGTGCTCGGTGTGCCACTCGACCATGGCGATAAACGAAGTGTTGCCGATGTAGCGTGCCACGGCAAGCAGCAGCGAGCAACCGCCGATGATCCACAGCATGTCGAAGCCGCGCAGCGCGTCGAGGGAGACGAGGCGATTGGAAGCCTTGTCAAGCTCGTTAGCAGGCGGCTGCATTGGTCCTTCGCTTGGTGAACTATGGTCTTGAACAGTCATCTGCTTTATCCCGTTGTGTTGGGCCCCCGCAAAACACGAGTATTATCTGAACTTGATGATAATCGGACGGCTGGGAACGTGCAACGGATTATTCGTGAGGCATACTAAGTGCGAAGCGCAAGCGAGGGGCGTGCGACGTTCTACCGTGTTTACCGACCCTCGCTTGCGCTTCGGGTTAGTGTTATGCTCCTTGCTGGCGGCTTCGCTGCCGGGTTAAACCCGGCCTACGGGCTTTTCAACGGGCTACTAGCGGGAAAGGCATTGTAAAGGACACGTCGTATGAGAGTCAAGTAATTTAATGAAAGCCTTGATTTGCATTTTTGGATAGCGTAGCATATTGGTGTTATGTGGACGGGGTGCCGTTGTTTCGATTTCATCAACAGTCGTTTCCCTTCGGAGTTATGGAACCATGGATACGCGCATTGTTCGGCGGATGTTGTTTTCGCTTGTTGTTTTGGCTGCCGCGGGCGGTTGTTTTGCGCAAGAGCTGACGCCGATAGTTGCTTTGCCTAACCCGAAGATCATTGCCGCGGCGGAAGCTTATAACAACGGGCATCACAACGTAGAAAACATCTTCAAGGATGGCTGCGAGTATGCTACGCAGGGCAAGGGGACCGGGGCGTTTATCGATTTCGACTTCGGCAAGCCGGTCGGGTTGGGCGCGTTCAAGCACGTCGACCGTACCGAAGTCACCACGCTGAGGAAATCGAAGCTGATCTTCAGCGATTCGCCCGACTTCAAGACGGTGATTGGTAGCGTCGATTTAACGCACAGCGATAAACCCAGCGGAGTTGTGTTTGCGAGTTTTAAGCCCGTCGAGGCGAGATACGTGCGCTGGCAGGTGGTTGCCCTAGGTATCCATGGGCACAACTGCGTGGGCGGCTCGCGGTTTGCTTTTTTCTCGACAGGGCGGCCGGTCGCGCTTGCCGATGTGGCGACGAGCGGCCGCGAGACGATTGAGGTCAAGTCCAGGCAGGCGGTTGTGAAAAGAGACGGGAAGAAGTTTGCCCAGGTGCAAGCAACTGTTCAGCACGATTTCCTGGAATCGCTGGACGCGACGGTTAAGATTGGCGATGGGCCGAAACGACCCGTAAAGCTATCGACGGGCAAGAACACGATAACGCTTGAAACTCCGGCGCTGGAGCGGACAGCCGATGTTGTAGTCCGGCTCGAGGCCGACGGAAATACTCTTGCCAAGAAGACAGTTTCGCTCTCACCGATTCGGCCATGGACGCTTTATTATCTGCCACATTCGCATGTCGACATCGGTTATACGCACGTGCAGACGGACGTGATGAAGCGGCAGTGGGAGCATCTGGAGACGGCCATGGATCTGGCCGAGAAGACGGCCGATTATCCGCAAGGGGCCCGATTCAAGTGGAACGTGGAGGTGCTTTGGGCCGTCGATAGTTTTTTGAAACAGGCACCGGAAGCCAAGAAAAAGCGATTTCTGGACGCGGTGCGACAGGGTGTTATCGGCATCGACGCGCTTTATGGGAACGAGCTTACCGGGCTGTGTCGGCCGGAGGAGTTGATGCGGCTGTTGGATTGTGCCAATCGGCTGCGGCAGAAGTACGGACTGGAAATCGATTCGGCCATGATCAGCGACGTGCCGGGTTACACCTGGGGAATGGTGCCGGTGTTGGCTCGGAACGGGATCAAGTATTTTTCGGTGGGGCCGAACCATTGCCATCGTATCGGGTATACGCTGGACGCTTGGGGCGACAAGCCGTTTTATTGGGTCGGGCCGGCGGGCAAGCATAAGGTTCTTTTCTGGATGGACGCCAAGGGTTACGCGTGGTATTTGTACGACCGCGGGTTGTATGAGGAAAAAATCTTTACATATCTCGACAAGCTGGTTGCCAAGGACTACCCGTACGATATGGTGCAGGTACGCTACACGATCGGCGCCGACAACGGTCCGCCGGATCCGAAACTGCCGGAGTTTGTGAAGGTTTGGAACGCCAAGTACGAGTGTCCGAAGATCGAGATATCGACGACCGGTCCCATGATGCGTCGATTTGCCAAGCGTTGGGGCGACAAGTTGCCCGAGGTTACGGGCGATTTCACGCCGTATTGGGAAGACGGGGCGGCCTCGACCGCGCGGGAGACGGCCCAGGCGCGCGTGGCTTCGGATCGGCTGGTGCAGGCCGAGGCTTTGTGGGCCATGTTGCGGGCCGAAGACTATCCGGACAGGGATTTTTACGACGCTTGGCGAAATGTTATTCTTTTCAACGAGCACACGTGGGGGGCGCATTGCAGTATCAGTCGGCCGGACGATCCGTTTACGAAGAGCCAATGGGCGATTAAGCGGAACTTTGCGATGGAGGGTGAGAAGCAGTCGCGGGAGTTGGTCGAGCGGGCCATCGGTGTGAAAAAAGCAGCCGACTCAACGACGGTTGCCGCCGATGTTTTCAACACGTGCTCTTGGCCGCGGACGGATGTGGTGCTTTTACCGGCCGGGATGAAGTTGGCCGGCGACGCGGTGAAGACGTCCGACGGGCAAACTCTGCGTTCGCAACGGCTGGCTACGGGTGAGCTGGCCGTTTTGGTAGAGGACGTGCCGGCGTTTGGGGCTGTGAGGTTGGTTTTCGGTGCGGGGCAAGCGGCGACCATCAAGGGCAAGGCTACGGCCAAGGGCAACACGCTGGGCAACGGTTTGCTTGAGGTTACGCTCGATAAACAGCGGGGTGCAATCGCTGCGTTGAAGACGGCGGATGGGCGTAATCTGGTCGACGACGGGGCGGGAATGGGGTTGAACGAATATTTGTATCAGGCGGGCCGAAAGCCGGGCAAACTGGCAGGGGCCGCGGGGGCGAAGATTACGGTCGAGGACAGCGGGCCGCTAGTGGCTACGCTGCTGGTCGAGAGCGACGCGCCTGGGTGCAACGGTCTTACGCGGAGCTTGCGGGTTGTGGACGGATTGGAGCGGGTTGATATTTGCAATAGGTTGGATAAGCAGGCAGTGCGCACGCCGGAGTCGGTGCATGTGGGGTTCGCGTTCGACGTGCCCGAGGGTCAGATGCACGTAGATACGCCCTGGGCGGTGGTGCGGCCGGAGGTCGACCAGATGGCGGGCGCGTGTAAGAACTATTTGACCGTGGGGCGGTGGGTGGATATTTCTAATAAGGATTTCGGGGTCACCTGGGCCACGCTCGATGCGCCGCTGGTCGAGGTGGGCCGGGTGTCGGTCGACGTCGAGGGGCCGAGGGGCTTGGGCGGCTGGCTGAAGAAGCTCGAACCCGGCAGTACGTTTTTCTCCTATGTGATGAACAACTATTGGGAGACGAACTACAAGGCCGATCAGGGCGGTGTGAGCGAGTTCCGCTATTCGATTCGGCCGCACGGGGGCGGGTTCGATGCGGGCGCGGCCGCGCGGTTCGGCGTCGAATGCAGCCGGACGATGGTGGTTGCGCCGCTGGACGCGAAGCAGTTGGCCACGGCCAAGGGGCCGGTCGGTTCGCTTTTGCGGG
>CAZISU010000572.1:0-4814 GCA_964541935.1 uncultured Planctomycetaceae bacterium
TGTACCAAACTCTAGCACATCAATCACGCTCAATGTCCAGCTGAGGCAAAACACTAACAATCAAATGATCTTAACTATTGGCCAATAAGACTATGACCAAGACTACCTCCCACGGCGATAGTGCGCCAACGCATTCTGTTCTAATCTTTAAACGTTACAAATCACTAGTCATTCTTCTGGAATCTCAGAAGATCGACTTTAGTGAGTTTGCATACAACTTCGTGTGCAGAATGATTGAAGACGATCCAGAGTACTGGGACCAGTGTCTTCGCCTTGTCCCAAGTGACTATAAAGATCAATTTACAGACTTCGTACATGATTACCTCGAACCCGTTGATTTCAAGCCATGTCCAAGAATATTCATGGCTCCGCCTTTCACCGAAGATGCAGTTGAGGAAAAACAAGTTGAAATGCGGCCGAAATATGTTAACTTGTTTAGAATGGTGTGTGAGGAGTAAAGGCGAAAAGTACGAAAAAGGGTCAGAACTATTTAATCTTGACAAGCGGCTGTGTATCAATTAAAGGTGTCCGGTACCTTTATTCTTGAAGTTACCTTAGTTTCCTGATATCTTATCTGCCATGGGAAGGCCAAAACGACTAGCTTTGGAATCGAAACGGGGACGCAGCTAGTTGTTTGCAGGCTGGGTGGATGTTGCTGGGCTTGGCGGATTAAGTTTTGAAACTCGGCTGTTGATTTACGACTGCGACTTATCGGCGAACTCCAAGGCTTCGGTGGGCAGAATCTCATTTAGGCTGCCGCTACGAAAGCCTTCTAGGTCTAGCGAAACGTATTTGAATCCGGCGTCTTTTAGTTCGTTGACCACAGCGCGGCGAAATTCGGGGTCCACGAACTTTGGCAAACTTTCTAGCGGCACTTCGATGCGGGCGACATCGCCGTTGTGGTAACGCACGCGGAGCGGTTCGAGGTTGTGGGCGCGTAAGAAACGTTCGCCGCGGTCGACCATCGCCAGACGCTCGGGCGTGATCTGCTGGCCGTAGGCGATGCGGCTGCTGAGGCAGGGCGTGGCGGGCTTGTCGTGGATGGTGATTTTCCAATGGGCGGCCACGTCGCGGATTTCAGGCTTGCTGAATCCACACTCGGCCAACGGGCTGCGGATCTTCAGTTCTCGCGCGGCCCGCGTTCCGGGGCGGTGCTCCTGGCCATCGTCTATGTTGCTGCCGTCGATCACCACGTCGAGCCCCAGTTGCTCGGCAAGACGCCCGACCTCGCGGAAGAGCTCGAATTTGCAGTAGTAGCAGCGGTCGGGCCCGTTGGACAGATAGGCGGAGTTTTCGAACTCGCCGGTCTCGACGATCTCGTGTCGGATGCCGATCTGGGCGGCCACCTCGGTAGCCTCGTCGAGCTCGCCGACAGCCAGGCTGGCACTGGTAGCGGTAATCGCAACAGTTTTATCGCTCAACGCCATAACGGCCGCCTTGGCCAGCATCGCACTGTCCAGCCCGCCGGAATAGGCAACCGCCGCGCTGCCATAAGATTTCAAAAGCGACAGCAGTTTGTCGATTTTTGCTTGCAATTGGTCGGGAAGGTTGGACATTTTTACTTGTTGGTGACGGAGTTTTCAGTGGCACTGATGTTTGGTGATTTGCGATTCCATTGATAAGGTCGTAATGCTAAGCGCGAAACGCCTCGCAACACTAACCCGAAGCGCAAGCGACGGGAGGAGCGACGTCGATCTCAGGTTCTCCCTTCGCTTGCGCTTCGGGTTAGTATTTGAGAGAAAAAGGTACGCGCGCAAAAAAGGCCCTCTACCGAAATGCCGTGGTGATGCGTGTTTGAGAGCCCGTCATTGTAAAGGGGGCGACCTGGATCCCAGGTTGTGTGATTCGCTGCCGCTTCGAACGAAACGGTCAACGACTATACACGCGGCCGGGAACTGTTTACAGGCACCCAACGGGCAACGTATCGGCTCCCCAAATTTTTTGCATCAGCAGCACGAGCATGGTAGAGGACCATGTTTGGCTTCTTCAATAATCATACTAGCAGGTTTCGATAAAAAAGCAACAACAGAAACCGGCCGAATCGTTTTTGCTTTGTCTGAAAGAAGGTGTTTTCGCGAGATGCTTAGAAACACGCCACACAGCCACGGATGTGGGTACAGAAAAGGTGTTTGCGCAGCGAATAGGCAAAACAACCCGTTGCCCTTTCCAGCGGCTGTGATAAAATTCCGAAGTGGCAGGCGAATACCGCCCGAAAGATGGGTATGCTGGGCGGACTTTTCCTCGCTCTTAGCCACGTTGACACGTTCAGGTGTATCTCGCATTTATGGCTTGAAAGGAGACTCGAAATGAATTACGGATTTGGGTTTTTGAAAGTTGCGCTGCTTGCGGTTCTGGCTGTAGCAATGGGGGCTGTGTCTTCGGCGACCATGGCCGCTTATCCACAGGTCATGCTGATCGAGAAACCCTTCAACCTCGACACGGGCATGACGTCGCGTTCGATTACATTCGAGAATCCCAGCGGCGAACCCGGCCAGGGCGGCAAGGCTGCCGGTAAACTTGGTGCGGGCCGAAAGGGCTCGCCCAGCCGTTCTATCAAGCCGGGCGAAACGGTTCAGCTTTGCGATATCCGCGGCACGGGCGTCATTCGACATATCTGGATGACCACGGCGCACGACCAGTCGGACTTGCGCTCGCTTGTGATTCGGGCTTGGTGGGACGATCAGAAGCATCCCAGCATCGAGTGTCCCGTGGGCGACTTCTTCGGCATTTCGCACGCCAAGGTTGTTTCATATCAATCGGCCGTTCATTCGGTAGGTAAACGCGCCGGCATGAACTTCTGGCTGCCGATGCCCTTTAGCAAACGGGCCACGTTCACGTTTACCAACGAAGGCAAAAAAACCATTCCGCTCTATTACCAGATCGATTATACGCTGCAAGGCCCCTTCCCGGCCCAGACCGGCATGATGCACGTTTGCTTCTTGCGTCAAAATCCCACCAAAGAGAAACAAGACTTCGAGCTTCTACCCCTGCGGAAGAACCGTGGCCGATACATTGGCTCGGTAATGGGTATCCGCACGACCGGCAAGGACTGGTGGGGCGAAGGCGAAATGAAGGTTTACCTGGACGGCGACAAGGAGTTCCCCACCATCTGTGGCACCGGCTCGGAAGACTACGTGGGGCTATCCTGGGGCATTCAGGAAACGCCTTTCATGTACAATGGCTGCTGTTTGAACCAGAAAGACGACGCGGGGGCTACCTTTGTGACCATGTACCGCTGGCACATGCTCGACCCCATTGTCTGGTTGAAGGAAGCGCGGATTACGATCCAGCAAATCGCCTGGGCCAAGGGCCTGCGAGAAACCTCCGACGACTGGTCGGCTGCGTCGTTCTGGTACGAACCGCTGCCCAGCGAACCGCTGCCGACAATGCCCAATCTGGAAGCCCGCACGGCCGACAATTGGACGAGCAAAAAGAAGTGAGCGGGGCCTCCCGGTAATATGCACCCGGCCGACTCTGCCGGTTAGGCGGATTGCGATATTTCAGCAAGACCGGTCGTGACGGTCGATAGGCGAAATGGAACTCAAAATGCGGCCGTTGTATGGGAAAGAAGCTTCACAAAAAACGAGATTCTTGGTAGAGTCGAAGACATGAGTTGGATTTGTAATTTTTGCCCTATTCGAGCGAGCCACCCGTGATGAAGGTAACGACTTGATGGTTGATTCTCGCCGTCCACTTAATAATGACGTTGATGAAATACTGCGGAACGCCGAGTTGCGCAACGAGCTGGAACCGTTTTACGATGAAGCGATCAGCCGTATCAACATTCAGCACTGGCCGCTCTCGATGGAGAACGAGTTCCTGGCGGCCATGCTCGCCTGGGAGCAAGCGCCCGTTCTGCCCATCTATCGGTGGTTCGAGCCCGAACTGAGGCCGCCACGGCCGGGGATGCTCGAAGACGCAGACTTGCACAACATCCTGTGGGACGTTATTAACAAGCTGCACGAGAAGCGGATAATTCTCGACTTCACCGACCATCTCTCAGATCGCCAGTTGTATTGCCTGATCTATCGCGACATTCTCCCCGCCAGGGAGAAGAAGATCGACTCGGGCCGCAACTATCTGCACTGGGACTGCACCGGCACCAGCAGCGACCCGGAAATTTGGCTCCGCTTCTACGCCACCGACGAAGAACGTGAAGCCTGGGCCAAAACGTATCGACAGCCGCTACCAGATCAGTCCAAGCCACCCTATGCCCGTGAGTTGCCGCGCGAGTTGTAAGTCGCGCATCCTCCGGGTACCCCACAAGGGAGCAGAGTTCATGGGCCATGGAAAAAACGCCGCCGGCTCGAAAGGAATCGTCCGCGCGCCGGCCACGAAATTCGCGCAGTTGCAAAAGAAGGCCCTAAAAAACCGCAAGCCGGTCAAAAACCGCGTGGCAGCCGCTAAAGTGGGGAAACAGAACCGTCAAGACACTGCGGCATCGAGGGCACGTTGCGATACTATGTGGCCCAAGATGCCGATGACGTGGCTGATGAGTTGAGTTTGAACTGGGGCAACAATTCTGGGCAAAAAAATCATCAGAAAATGGATCTGGCAACACTGCCGAGAATTACCCCCAAGAAATAGCAAGGCGGTCCAGATGACTAATCTCCTGAACCGCCTATCACTATTAGACTTACGCAAAGCGGAGAGCAAGGGACTCGAACCCTCAACCGGTTGCCCGGCACCTCATTTCCAGTGAGGCCGCTAGCCATTCGCTTACCCTCCGGTTGAACTCTTTTATAGTATAGCTGATCTGCCGATTCAGCTACCCCCTCCTTCTTAGATTTTCTGCGTGGGCAGAAATTGCTTTG
>CAZISU010000573.1:0-4811 GCA_964541935.1 uncultured Planctomycetaceae bacterium
GTCGAGAATTTTTCCGGAAAGAAAAAAATACTTTTCCGGTTTACTGTCGGGCGCGGCCTTGTCGAAATTATCTTCGAAAACAATGGGCAATTCGGTGCCGCCGACCGGCGACGTCGCCAGACAAACGTTCAGAACAAGCAACGTTAAGCAACAAAACGCAAGCGAGATATTCCGGGGCATTGTGGTGTCTCCAAAGTATGAAATCGTGTAGGGGCTGAATTTAGGGCTGAACCTGTTCGAGCTTAAAGGGCTCGAACAGACCGTATGCGATGGCTTGATATTTTTTGCCCGCCGGAGGGCCGGTTGGGGGCGACCGCTGGAAATGGCCCGGGCCGGCAATGCCGATCAGGTTGCCGCAATGGTGCGGGCCGAGCGTATTTTTCAGTGTGCCGGTGACGACGACCTGGACCGTATTTTTCCCCGCGCGGATGAACTTGGTGACGTCGCACTGGTAGGGCCGATAGCCGATCGTTCCGGCCTTTTTCCCGTTGACCACAACCTTGGCCACCGAGCCGTACCAATTCGGCAGTTTGACGCGGTAGCTGCCCGTAGGCTTGTCGATTTCGAACTCTTGCGTGTAGGAAACGTCGTGGCCGTAAAAGGGCATGCCTTGCGCGTCCCAGCCGGACTTGGGTTCCAGTTTCAGCGGTCGCGCTTGCGAGACCATAAAACCGGCATCGCTCGCATCGAGCGAAAAATCGCCCAACAGGTAGGCGGGCTCGAGTTCGTGGAAAACGGTCATGGGCGAGGCCTTGATCGTGACTGCATTCTCGCCCTCGACCACGGCAGATGTAATGTCGACCTGTCCGAACGATTTGTCGAGCCACCAGCGGCCTTCGACGGCCGTGACCGGCTTGCCATTGCAGGTGATCGTGTACAGGTCGGGCCGCTCGATTACGATATGCAGCGGTTTGGGTACCGGCCCAGCGAGTTTGAAGCGGTAGGTCGCCTCGAATCCGCTCCCGGCCGGGAATTTCTTGGTGATAAGCGTGTCGCGGAGTTGTACTTCCATGTTCCAGGGATTGCCCGACATGCCGTTCTGCTGAAAGGCAAACACTCCGGCGGCAAACGCATAGACGTTTTTCCTCGTCTTACCTCCGGCCGTAACGTCGACAAAATCGAGCGTGAGGACGTTTGGCCCCAGACGTTTGACCGTCGTTGGGCCAGCCGCCGCGACCGACGCGACGGTCGTGCTCTGCTTGGCGGACGCCGGTTGGACGGGCTTGTTGGACAAAAACAGCAGAAGGCTCCCGCAAGGCGGCAGTTCGAAATCGGTTTTCACACCCGACGCGTCCGCCTGGAAATGGTGCGGAGCGATGCGGCCGCTGTCCGGATCCCATAGTTGCATGCCGCGGGCCGTGGATACGATCTGTCCGCTGCTGGGCTGATCGATGCTGGTATTGACCAGAAAGAGGAACTCTCCGTCCGCCAGGCGGCGGCGTTGGTGGAAAAGCAACCCCTTGTCGCCAGCGGTTCGGTTGATCGTAAGCCCGTCGGCATGGGTGCGGGCCGTGGCGGCGGCGATGGCCTCTGTTACGGAAACTTTTTGCCAGTTTTCGTTGTCGGCAACTTTTTTACCGCGATCTGAAATAGCCCCGTCGACTCGCAGCGGCGGTGGTCCACAGGCCAGCACGCGTCCGCCAGCCTTGGCGAACTGCTCTACCAGCCGCATGGTCTTTTCATCTAGATTTTCGGTCATGGGCGGCAATATGAGCGTGTCGTACGCGCGCTGCCCGACCTTGAGCATTTTACCTTCGACCGAACCGTGCCGGCCCATAATGTCTTCGCAGCCGATATCATATTCGGCCTGGGCGCGTTCCAGCCGATTGACCATATCCTGAAACTGGTTGCCCAACGGCCCGAGGGTTTTGGTGTGCTGATACATCCAGGCGGATGTGGTCGGTTCGAGCAGCAACACGCGGTTGATTTGCTGGCCGCTGGACAACACCAATGAAAGCCGCGTGAAGTGGTCGGCCATCATGTGGTATTCGCTCCACCAGGGTGCGTGGTAGGAGAACGATTGCGGATGGTCGCGTTTGCGGGAGCCGCGGATGGTGATATTGGAGAGGTGTTCGTTGAGCGTATTAACGCCCGTCACGTAGAGCCAATCGCCTATGCGTTTCATGTCCTCGAAACGCAATTCCCAGCCGGCGGCCCCGTAGGTTTCGCAGAGCGTGCGTTTGCGGCCCATCTGGTTGGCCACCGTGGCCAACTCCTTGACTGTGCGAGTGTTGCCGAACTGGCCGTGGGGGCCTTCGGAATATTGGTTGAACAGATTGTCGATGGACGGCCGCTGGTGCCAGGCATACATGGCCATGTTATCGCCGCCATGTGAAGCGCCGGGCCAGCCGTGTTCCCAATAGTGGCCGGTGAATTCCAGATTGTGCTTCTCGCAATACTCGTAAAAGGGCTTGCTCCAGTGCTCGATAAATTGTTCGAGGCAGAAGGCGTAGTAGTTATGACGCACGCGTCGCCAGTCACCCACCGGGCGGACGATACTGGGCAACGCGTCGATGAGATCATAGCCCCAACGTTTCTTGAAACGCTGGGAGAAATCGAGCGACCAGTGCAGCCCGCCGGCTGGCGAAAGGTGCGGCTCGTCGGTAAATACGCCGGGCACGCGGCAGCCAAAATGCTCGCCGATTTCGCGCTCGTAGGCGCCCATGGTAATTTCCAAAAACTTTTCAGTAACGCCCGGTCGCAGCAGGTCGACGTAATATTTTCCACCGTGCCAACCGCGTGCCGGGGCTTGGCGGATGTTGGCAACGAGATATTTACCCTCGGGGAACTTCTTACCGTCGCGTAACTCCGCGCTGATGTTTTCGCAGGCCTTGCCACTGAGACGATAGACGGCCAGGACATCCTTGCCCGGCTTGCCTACTGTTTTGGCATCGGCAAAGTGCACGCCCAGGCCGCGTGACTCGGGCATGGCTTCGGGCACCAGTCCGCCGGCGAAGCCCGAAGGATAGGAGTTCTCGTCATAGATCCAGACGTTCATGTCCAGCCGCTCGGCTTCTTTGAGAGACAACTTCCAAAGTCGGAACCAGTCTTTGTCGAGATACGGCGTCATCAGGCCCGGTCGCGGGTGGACCCACACTTGCTTGACGTGTTGGGCAGCCAGATCATTAAGCGTGTCGACGATCTGTTTCTCGCTGATGAGATCGTTCCAAACCCATAGCGGCCCGGAGCTGTAATGTCGTGAAGGGCTGGGGAACTGTGCTTTGACGGAAGCCGAATCATCGGCACGGGCAATCGACGCAAACATTGCCGCGACGAACAGACAAAGCGGTAAAGCAACTCGATACGCTGACCATCTCATGGCTGGGCTCCTAACTGGGCGGGCCCCTAACGGGGTGAACAGGGCGCAAAACGCCCATCAAAGTAAGGGGAGACGGTTGGGCTGGTGAGGCCGTTCACAGATTATCACAGACCCAACGGCGGGTGTCAAGCAAATGAGACTTTTTGATAAAGCCGGGTGCCCCGCCTCTGCAAAAGACACAAAGAACCCTAGAAATTCCAGAGCAACACGGCCGAATAGTCCAGATCGGCTTGCTTGCCGCCCGGGTTTGGGCGATTGATGGTCTCGATCACATTGAAGCTCAAGCTGAGGTTCAACTTTTTATCGAGCAGAACTTCCCAAGATGCCTTGTTGACCATGCGGAATTCGGAAAAGTCGGTCACGTCGGGGAAGTATTCCAGAGCAATCTTGAACTTGTGGCGGTCGCCGCGGCGGTGTTCGAATTCCAGCCCGAAGAGGAGTTCCGGGACATATGCATCGTCGGGACCGCCGATTTCCTGTGAAGCTCCGCCTCCGAAACGGCTGGTGAGGTCAGTCGCATCGCTGGCGATGATCTGATAGCCGATGCCCGTATCGCCGTTGACTTGCACGTTCCACGGCTGAAACTCGTCGTAGTCGAGCGATCCGTGTACGTACCAGGTCCAGGGCGTGGAACAGTGTGGGCGTTCGAGTCGCGACTCGCTAAAGAGACGGTCGGCCGTGTTTATCGAGTCGCTATTTTTTTTGTTGTAGTCTAAATCGGCCGTAAAAATACTGCATTCGGTTTTTCGTTTCGTGCTGAAGCCGATATGGACGTTAAAGGTCTGGCTGTTGCCTTCGGTGCCATCCAGACCGAACTCGACGTTGCCGCTCCAAATTTTGGGCAGTTTCTTCTTGGCCGTGTCGCACGTTCCCTCCTCGGAAAGGACCGGGTCGAGCACTTCCAGGCCGATGATCATGTCGGCCTGAGGCGTTTGCATGTTCTCGAACGCCTTATTGTCAGCGGGCCGGACGGATTGCGGGGGCAGCGACTGAGCGGGCAAGGGCTGAACTGGCAAGGGCTGAGCGGGCAAGGGCTGAGCGGGCGTGGTCTGAGCGGGGATGGGTTCGATGAGGAGCGGTTGCGAGGGAATGGGATCTATGCGACGTGGCTGCGCGGCTATGGAATGAGCGGGCATGGAATGATACGGCCCGACCGGTGCGATCAACTCGACCGGTGGCAGCAATTCGACTTGCTCCTCGACAACAACAGTGGGTACAGCAACATTGGGCGCGGTAACATTGGGCACAGCATCATCAGGTGCGATGATAACAGGACCGTAGTAACCGTCTTGTGACGATACGGGTACGGCAATAACCAGCACGCTAATAAGGCCAATCGCGGCAAGCAATATTTTAGGGTGATCGCGCATTTTGTTGGGCAAATAGAAAGGCCCGTTAGTTTTTTAGGTTTGAGGTATGATATCCCAGCGAACAGTAGCAAAAAGCCAATGGGGGGGCAAGGCCATTTGCCCCTCGCCGCAGGAAGATAGGA
>CAZISU010000574.1:0-4802 GCA_964541935.1 uncultured Planctomycetaceae bacterium
ATGGCGCTGGAGGTCTTGTTGACGTGCTGGCCGCCGGCGCCGCTGGCACGGAAGACGTCCTCGCGGATGTCGTCGTCGCGGAGGTCGATTTCAATCGAATCCGAGACCTCGGGCGATACGTCCACGGCCGCGAAACTGGTCTGCCGCTTGCCTTCTGAATTGAAGGGGCTGATCCGCACCAGGCGATGCATGCCGCTTTCGCCCTTGAGGTATCCATAGGCCATGGGCCCGCGCACAGCGATGCTGGCGTTGTTGATGCCGGCTTCCTCGTTGTCCTGGCGGTCGAGCAGTTCGGTCTTGTAGCCGTTCTTCTGCGCCCAGGCGATGTACATCCGCAAGACCATGTCGGCCCAATCGTTGGCGTCGGTGCCGCCGTCGCGGGCGTTGATCGTGAGGATGGCCGCATTTCTGTCAAACGGGCCGTCCAGTAGCGATTTGACCTCAAGATCCTCGAACAATGTCTCCAAGCGTTCGATCTGGGCCGGAACTTCCGCGGCAAAGCTGGCGTCCTCTGCGGCCATTTCGATCATAGTGGCCAGATCGTCGCAGCCGCTAACGGCCTCTTCCAGAGGCGTCAATAAGGTCTTGAGAGCTTTGAACTTCGCCACGACCTCTTGGGCCCGTTCCTGGTTGTTCCAGAAATCCGGCTTGGCCATCTGGTCGTCGATAGCCTTGACTTCGGACTGTTTTGCATCGTAGTCAAAGAGAGTCTCGTAGCTGGAGAATCCGCGCCTGAATTTGTTCCGCCCGGTCGGTCAGTTCCCTGTCCATCGCCTGTTTCCTAGAAAGAATATGAATTGTGTAGACTGTTATTATTGCTTCTAATGAATTATACAGAGACTCTCAAGAGCGAAACAGGGCGTCTTGCGTTATGATGTCGAGTCGCGGGCATACCCCCGCAGGTAAGCGTAAGCTGCACCACCCGTCCGTGCTGTGAATTCGATTGGCTTTCGATGCGAAACTTCAATACGATCATTGCAGTGGCCATTATAGCCACCGCAGGTCTTCCAGATACCCAAAACGACCTTATGGCTGAAGAGAAGGTGTTAAAGCCCGAAAGTCGTGGGAATTTGGAATACCAATGGATGAAGGAATTTTCCGACATCAAGCTTGACGGCCAGGCAATCCGAGTTCATTCCCAAGGACTCTATGTAACGAAAACTCACTTCTACGTGACTGGGCGACTAGAATCATCTCCGCGTCGGGCCCTACTTTTGAGGATAGATCGGTCTAATCCTAAAAGCGTTGAGTTTCTAGACATTACGTTTTTCAGGCGAGGATCATCGCCGCATACCCAACGGCTGGATCATCCCGGCGGATTTGATTGCGATGGCAGGCAACTTTGGATTCCGGTTTCGGCGAGCAAACCACAATCGTGTACGGTCGTCGTTCGCGTGCCGTTGCATGGCGAAGGGGCGTTTTCCGAACAACCACTCGATGTTGCGTTCGAGGTTGACGATCACATAGGCGCGTTGGCAATTGACACCAAGTCAAATCGTCTTTATGGCGCGAACTGGGATACGCGTCTGGTTTACGTCTGGGAACTCGACGGACAGTGTATTCGCAAAATTCGCCGCGAACGATTAATAAAAGACGATCCGGCCTGGTACTTGGCCATACAAGATTGGAAGTATATCGGTGGAGGTCTTATCCTGGCCTCCGGCAATGATCGAAGTAAGCGTTCGGCGGCGACCGGTTCCAGGGCAGTGGTGGAGCTATTGGATTTGCGGCGTGGTGTGAGTTTGCAGCGAATAAGTTTGACACGTCGGCCCGAGTCAGACCATTACATGACCCGTGAAGGCATGGCCCTGAACGGTGACCAATTGTTTCTGCTTCCAGGTGATATCGTTCCCGGCGACAACGTCTCGAGCAAGCAGGGATCGCGGGGCAAGGTGTTTTGCTATCGTTGGCCGATTCACATAGGCGATAACTAGAACCGGCTTCCTGTTGAAATGCAACTATAAAACATAAAGATTGCAAAGCATAATGTCGCGAGTCGTGTTAGCACTATCGGGTGGAGTGGATAGCAGCGTGGCCGCGCATTTGCTTAAGCAGGCAGGGCACGAGGTGATTGGGGTTTTTATCCAGCATTTTCAATCGCTTCGGTCGGGGGGAAAGGCGGAAGCAGAGGGGGTTGATGTCTATCCCGAGCAAGGGTGCGGATCGCCGGCCGTGGCGGCTGAAGCCAAATTGGCGGCCGATGGGCTGGGCATTCCGCTGCACGTTTTGGATCTGAAAAGCGAGTTCCAGCCGGTTATCGATTACTTCGTGGACGAGTATGCGTCTGGGCGGACACCCAACCCTTGCATCTTCTGCAACGCACTGATTAAATTTGGCAAGCTGTACGAATATGCGATGTCGATCAGGGCCGACCATCTTGCCACCGGACACTACGCCCGCATTTTAGACCCCGGCACGTCGCAGGCCAAGTTGTGCCGCGGTCTCGACCCCAACAAGGACCAATCATATTTCCTCTTCGGCATCGACCGACAGGTTTTGTCGAAGATGATTTTCCCGGTGGGAGAATATACCAAGCCCGAGATTCGCCGTATGGCTGCCGGGCTCGACCTGCACGCGGCCGAGAAGCCCGACAGTCAGGATATCTGTTTTGTTGCCAAGGAAGAACATGCAAAATTCGTTAGGCAGATCCTAAGTGAGCGAGAACGGGCGGGCGGGCAGGGAAAAGCAGATTTTTCCGGCCCCATCGTCACCGCCGATGGCACCGAGGTCGGGCGTCACCGGGGCATCGAGAATTTCACCGTCGGGCAACGTAAGGGCATCGGCGTCGCCTTGGGCGAGCCCCACTATGTAATTCGCATCGAAGCCGATCAGCGACGTGTCGTTGTCGGCACTCGCGATCAACTTGCCCGAGCGGAACTCACGGCCAGCGGCGCCAATTGGCTAGTCACGCCGCCGTGCGACAGTTTCCAAGCCGACATAAAGATCCGCTATCGTAGCCAACCCGTGCGGGCGACAATCGAGATTCTTGACACCGACCACGTTTCTTCCGGCCGTTTTCGAGTAGTCTTCGACGAGCCCTGTGCCGGGGTAGCTCCAGGGCAGGGTGCCGTGTGCTACGACGGCGATGTAGTTTTGGGCGGCGGGTGGATCGAGTAGACGGGGGTGGAAATGTCGAATGTCGAAATCAGAATGAAGAAAGAATTAAGAATGATGAAGCTCGAAATGAGTGTATGTCATGCACGGCGTACTTATTTCCACACAAGACAATCGTCTGCGTTTTTCCGAATGGCTAGATGTTTGGTGGCCTGATTGAACTCGTTGTGTATAACGCAGATAAATCTTCTGCATTTGTCATTCCTAATTCTTTCTTCATTCTGATTTCGACATTCGACCTTCCGCCCGATCCAGCCGATAAATTATATACGCCGGATTTTTATACACCACCGTAAGATCGAGTCGCGGTTGGGCCTTGGTGATCACGTAGTCGGCTTCGTACTTCTCGCCCAGTTTTTCGAGACGCTCTTCGCCCTGCAAGGCCAGCGAACGATGCCAGGGCCGCCTCGGACGTCCGTCGGGGTTGCCGTGGATGTCGTTCATTCGTCGCCACCACTCGACAATCGAGTCGGCGTCTTGTGGGATGTCTTTCCAGGTGATTACCTCGCTGTGGCCCGTGCCTGCGGATAGCGTGTACCACTTGAAGGTTTGCGACATTCTGGGCGTTAGGAAGCGGCTGCCGGCGGGAATATTCTGCGGATCGGCTGCCCACTCGCAGGCGTGTCGCCAGCATTCGTAGTGGGGCAGTCGGTCGGCGCGGGGCACGCCCGGCAGCGGACGTAAAATGGCCAGGTTGCCGAAGTGTATGCCGACGACAATAATCGCCAACACCAGCCAGCGTTGTCCCGGAGAAAAAAGAATCCGCTTATAAAAGGATCCTGGCCCCTTTTTCTTTAGGGCAGTCGCAATCAACGAGCATCCGCCCAAGGCAACGCCCAAGGGCACGGCCACGTCGGCCAGGCGGAACCAGTAGAAGCGGAGCAAAGCGGCGGCCCAAGCCGGATCGCTTTTGCCCAGTATGCCTATTAAGGCTCCAATTATGGCAATGATGACAGTTCCGGCTACGAAGGAGTGTAGCCGATGTTGGCCGCCGGATTCTATTGGTTGCGGAGCTGCGAGCGGCTTTTTCGCGATAGCCAACGTGGTCCCCCACACGAAAAGCCACAGCAGCCCCAGCAGTGTGAAGCGGATGATAAACCACGTTGGAAATACGACCGGGTTGAGGTGATGCCCGAGCCGCTGGAAGACATAGATCTGGTTGGCTAGCGAAACGATCTCTGCATCGACACCCCAGGTTAAACGCATCGAGGGGATCAGCGCCGGCAGCGATAGCAGACCGCCGGCCAGTAGCCCGGGCCACATCGCTCGCAGCTTTGGCCGCAGCTTTGACCGCGTCGCGCCCACGATGATCCAGGCAATTGCGGCCGCTGCGACTGCCCATCCGCCTACCAAAACATGGAACAACGCGGCCGCGCCGAAGCATAGCCACATGAAATTCCAGCGGTTTCGGACCAAGTTTTCCAGCCCGAGAAAGACGAAAACGTAGGCGAAACCTTTGGCCTCGATACCGCCGGCCACCCACTCACCGGCCATGTGGCAGCGGTCTAAAAGACAAAGGAAAAGGGCCGCGGTAAGAATTGACCACCAGCGGCCGGGCAAAACGGCCCTGCTCAGGCGTCGCCAGGTGTAGGCCATCAGGCTCCAGGTCAACAGTCGACCTAGCCAGGCCACAACCGGCGGCGACAGAACCAGCGTCAGCCAGCCGAAGGTGAAATAGAAAACTGTGT
>CAZISU010000575.1:0-4800 GCA_964541935.1 uncultured Planctomycetaceae bacterium
CAGCTCGCTGTTGGCTGCCCTGGTGGCCGCCGGAGGGCTTAGTGACGAGGCCGGGCCCAACGTCCGCATCCGCCGGGCCAAGCTGCCGCTGGGAAGGCCGCCTTTGCCATATGAAGATGGGCCGTCTGGAAACGATCCCCGTATCGCCTCGGCTCACACTAAACTGGCGTCCTACAGGGAATCACCCGACGAGTTGATAGCCGTTGGCCAATCTCCAGACGGACGAGCCCCGCATGGGCCGCCCGAAATAATCAACGTCAATCTGGCCGAAGCGGCCGAACAGGGCCACGACAGCGGGCTGCTACGCGACGGCGACGTGGTCATGGTCTCGCGCTGCGTGCCCAAGCCCATCCACGTTATCGGCCTGGTGAACAAGCCCGACAAATATGAAATGCCGGTCAACCAAGAACTGCGTGTTTTGGACGCCTTGGCCATGGCCGGCGACCGCTCGATGCAGGCGGCCGACAAGGTGCTTATCATCCGCCAGATCGAAGGACGCAAGGAACCTATTAAAATCGATGTCAGCGTGAAAGATGCCAAGGAAAACGGGGCGGCAAACGTGCGGCTGGCACCCGGCGACATCGTTAGCGTCGAGGAAACCCCGGCTACGATGGTTTTGGGCACGCTGCACCGTGTGGTACGCGTCGCCGTGGGCGGATCGGTAGGGTTGTTCTGATGGAAGCCACAATTATTCATGCCGAGCCGCAAGCCGAGGCGTCTTCACAAATCGTGCAGTCGTTGTGGCGGTTTGGGCTTACGGTTCGCTATCGTAAGAAGATTTTGCTGTGTACGCTGCTGGCGGCCGTGCTTCTGGGTGGATTCTATTATGCAACGGCCACGCGCTACTATGGAGCCAAGGCCGCCCTGGTTGTGATCGAAACCGGTTCGGACCAGGCCTCGATCGGCATGACCGGCGAAGGCAACCGGCAGCTAAACTCCATGCCGACTTACAAGAGCCTGATCACTTGCCCCAAGGTGCTCGAAGGATCGCTCGATTATCTTCACGCCGAAGACTGCGTCGATATGGGCGAGTTGCCCCGCGACAAATGGGCCACAGTGATACGGGCGAATCTCTCGGCCTCGATCGTACGCGGCACGAACATTATCGAAGTCAGCTACCTCTCGAAGGACCCCGACGCGGCCGTACGCATCGTTGAGGCCGTGGTTCGTTCGTATCGCGATTACCTCAATCGCACGCACCGCGGCGCGGCCGGAGATATTTGCCGTACGCTCACGAAAAAAATGGTCGAAATCGAGGCGGAAATCGTACGTAAAGAGCAAGAAACACTCTCGGCCCAATCGCGGGTGGGAGATATTCGCATCCACGACGACGGCCGCATCGTACACCCTTTGGTGCAACGCGCGGCCTCGTTCAACGAGGAACTGATCCGCATCCAGAAAGAACGAATTCAACTGGAAACCTCGCTGGCGTCCATCCAAAAAGCCATCGCCAACGGCGACGATCTGCAACAGCACGTGATGTCCGTGGCCAACGTGGTGGGCAAGGAGATGCTGCTGCGCTCGCTGGGCTTCAACCCCCGCGACGCCGCCACGCAAGCCACACTCGAACGCGATCTGCTCGATGAGCGGGCCGAGCTGAAAACCATGCGCGAGTACCTGGCCGCCGCGCACCCCGAGGTATCAGCCAAGCTCGACAAGATACGCATGAAAGAGGAGTACCTTTACAACTATCCACAGCGGATCAACGAGTGGCTGACGCGGATTCAAGACACACAGCTTCGGCCCAAACTGGTGCAGATGGTTCGCCAAAAGTTGCAGGAAACACGTTCGCTTGAATCGACCGTGCAACAACGATACGAACAGTCGCGCGACGAAGCCAATCTGCTCAACGTCGAGTTGGCTACGCTTGAAAACAATCAACGCGATCTCGGACGACTGCGAAGTTGGAACGAGGAACTGCTTAAAAAGATAACCGATATTAACCTCAAGCAGGAAGGGCAAGAGGTTCGCACCGAGATCGTACAAGATCCCGTGGCCGCCGTCAGCCCGATGCTACCCAATAAACGCCGCGTGGCGCTTTTTGCCCTCGTGGCGGGCCTGGCCTTGGGGCTGGCGGGCGTGCATGTGGTCGATTCGCTCGACGACCGTTTCCGCGGCACCGAAGAAATCGAGGCTCAGCTAAACGTTTCGATCTTGGCAATGGTCCACCAGCTTCAAAGCACGGCCGAGGTGGGTATCGACGCCATCGCCATGCACACCGAGTCAGATGCGGTCGGTTGCGAGGCTTTCCGCACGCTACGGACCGCGCTGGCGCTGGCCGACCGCGACGCTAGGCGGATCGTCATAAGCAGCGCCGAACCGGGCGACGGCAAAACCACCGTGCTCTCCAATCTGGCCGTTTCCTATGCGCAGTCGCAGAAGAAAACACTTTTGATAGACGCCGACCTACGACGGCCGGGCCTGACAGCCATGTTGGACATGCGCGGCATGGAAGGTCTATCGAGCGTCTTGCGAGGCGACCGCGACGTGGCCGAAATGGCCGCCCGCCATACGCGTCGCTCGGGAATCGAAGGCCTCGACGTCTTGCCGGCGGGCCCGCGACCGAACAACCCGGCCGAATTGCTCACCCACATGCGTTTCTCCGAACTACTCGCTTGGGCCGAAACGGTCTACGATCAGATTCTTATAGATAGCCCGCCCGCACTGGCTGCCAGTGACACGGCGGTTATCGGACGCCTGATCGACGGGGTCGTGTTGGTCGTCCAGCCCGAGAAGAACTGCCGCCGTCAGGTGATCCGCGCAGCCGAAAGCTTCGCCGCATTGAAGATCCCGATGTTGGGAGTCGTACTCAACCGACTTTCCGATGACGACGGCCGTGGCTATTATGGTTATGGACACGGCTATGGCTACACCTACGATTACCGTTGCGATGAAGACGAGCCGGCCAAAGTTGCCGTGAAAACTCAAGATCTCGTTGACGGCGATATCGTGGACCGCGACGAGGAACTGGTAGAGTGCAATCGAAATGTAACCAAAGTTAGCGGCGACGCTTGACGTCGCGTTTTTCATGAGCCGGGTAGCCCCGATAGCTTGTCTATCGGGGTGCCGTAGGCACTAGAGGGTATAATGCTGCATTGAATTCCTCTTGCGGCTGCGCCGCCCCGATAGGCAAGCTATCGGGGCTACCCAACAAAAAGGTCCGAGGGCAGATATTAACCATGACGAAGAGCCACAAAAGCCAGGACAAGCCGAGCCGCGTCGAGGACTTTCTACTCGCTACGGTCGACCTCGCCATCTTGGCTAGCATCTTCGTCGTCCCACTGTTGCTAGGCGGACGGCATCCGCTGGGACAACTGTTGCTGGTGCTTCTGGCGGTAGGCGGAACGTTGGCATGGACCACACGCCGCAGTTTACTGCCACGGGCGACGTGGCGGATCTCAAAGGCCGAACCTTTATTACTGGCGGCCGTCGTGCTGCTGGTCATTCAGGTGACACCTCTGCCTGAAAACATACTCGCATGGTTGCGTGGCGATGCCGCGCGGACGCTGCATCTTTGGACCAGTCAAGACATGCCGGGCCGGATGGGCGCGTGGCCGATGGTTTCGCTAGCACCGCAAGCAACCCGAGCGGCGATGGTAATGCTCTTGGCCTATTCGATGCTGTTCGTGCTCGTTGTGCAGCGTGTGCAAAGCCTCAGCGACGTCGAGCGCTTATTGCGGCTGATCGCATTGGCCGCAGTGGCCATGGCCGGATTTGGGCTGGTACAGTTGCTACTGGGCAACGGTCGCTATTTTTGGTTTTTGGAACACGCCTCGGGCACGACCGAGGGCGCCGCTTGCGGAAGTTTTTTGAACCGCAACCATTTCGCTCATTTCCTGGCGTTGGGCATTGGGCCGATCGTTTGGTGGGCCATGGATGCGGTGCGAGAGCCTCGCGATAACCGCCAAGCAGGCATTGCCGTGTTGCGTTGGTCGGCCTTGGGCGTTGTGCTTTTGGCCGTTTTGCTGTCGCTTTCGCGCGGCGGTGCGGCGGCCGTTGTGCTGGCCTTGGCCGTGGTTGTTTTTGTGTACTATTGTCTCGGCACGATAAACGCGCGCAGGCTGGCGGCCATGGGCGGGGTGCTTGTGATGGTCGCGATTGCTCTGGCCATGTTTGGACACCAACGCGTGGCCGCGCGCATGGACGATTGGCTGGGCGGTTCGGTGCAAAGCCTGGACCGTGACGCCCAGCGACGTATCGTCTGGACGGCAACGGCCGCGGCCGGTGCGCAAAACAAACTCGTCGGCACTGGGGCCGGCAGCCATCAATATGTCTGCCCGCTGTACCTCGACGCCGAAAATGATCCTGCATACCTCGAAAGTGCCGGACGTTTTTATTCCGCTCACGCCGACAACGGGCCGCTGGAAGTTTTCGAAGAGACGGGCCTTGTGGGCTTAACGCTTTTGGCCGCCGCCCTCGGCATGACCGGGGTCTGGTGCTTGGGCGGGTTTTACCGCTCACAGTCGCGGCGTTTGTCGCTGGCGTTGGGCGCGGTGGCGGCATCGCTTGCAGCTTCGGTGGCGCACAATCTCGTCGATAGCCCCTGGTATGTGCCCGGCTGCATGGCGGTCGTGGTAGTGTTACTGGCGGCGGCTTGCCGCTTGTTCCAGCTATCGGGCGACGATGCCCGCCGACACGCACAGCGGCGTGCCATGCCCCGTGGTTTTGCCTTGGGAGCCGCGGTTGTAGTGCTAACGTTGGGCTGTTGGATGCTGGCAGGACGCATCGGGCCGGTTATGTCCGAACCGCACTGGAACGACTATCGCTTGCGATGCCGCGCGTCGATCGCACGCGACGCCT
>CAZISU010000576.1:0-4798 GCA_964541935.1 uncultured Planctomycetaceae bacterium
AGATGAGCTGGCCGTTTCCCCGGCATTCTTCTCTTCGCTCCGCCTGCCGCGCCTTCGCAACATCACATTCCGCCTCCAGCGCCCGGCCCATGACAACGAGTTGTCCAAGTTCCGCTACACTGCCATCCTGCAGGTGGGAGAGCAGTTATCGGACCTTCCAATTGAATGGATTCCGGCATCCGAGCCTGAGGCCGTCGAGCGCTTGATCCTTGAAAAACATCCGGTCTGTTTCGGAATGCGCTCCGTCCACAATGCGCGTATCCGGTTCGAATTGGCCCTGGCTACCTGGCTGGATGATCCGGGCAAAGATGACTGGGCCCTGGCCGCAGTAAAGAAACGGATCGACGCATCGCCCTTTCGCGGCTCAGATCCCATGGCGTGGTGGCAACTCGGAGAAAGACTTGGGTACGTTGTAGATGTTGGTTGGTCCGGTTCGGGCGGGGATGGCTCCTGCGATGTTCTCTTTACGGAAGCTAAACGTTTCGCAAGCAGCGGCATAACCGTTGGTGTGCCATCGTGCAGGGATATTTCCGGACCGGCAGCCAATCGGCCGCTGAAAGGCAAACTCGCACGCGCCTTGGCACCGAAGCTCCGTGCACTGTGCAAAGATCAACTGCCGGATTACATGATGCCTTCCCATTTCGTAATGCTCACAAGTTTTCCTCTTACTGCAAATGGGAAAGTCGATTCGCGCGCCTTGTTCGTGCCGGACTCGGCCCGGCCGGCTTTGAGTGAAAGTTTCATCGCGGCCACGAACGCGATGGAAGAAACCATTAACTCGGTTTGGGCGGAAACGCTGGGCATAGAGTGTGCTGGGGTGAACGACAATTTCTTCGACCTTGGCGGTCATTCCCTTCTCATGGTTCAGGTCTGCAGCCGCCTGCGGGATCGCCCCGGTCGCGATGTTCCGGTGATGTTGATGTTTCAGCACCCCACTATTCGCTCTCTTGCTGATGCACTTACCAGTCATCAACCCGAGAAAACAGTCCGCCCGGAAGCCATTGAACGTGCGCGTCGGCAGAGGGAATACTTGCGGAATCGTTCCTCTTCTGCATCATTGCCTAAATGAATCGTTCTTCCCACATTGCAGTCATAGGAATGGCCGGTCGGTTTCCCGGCGCCGTAAACCTTGCCCAGTTCTGGTGCAACCTGCGCGATGGCGTTGAATCGATCCAGCGATTCACACCGGATGAATTGATTAAATCCGGCGTACCCGAGGAAATAGCTCGGGACCCGCACTATGTTCCCGCGAAAGGAATTCTGGACGACATCGCCGGGTTCGATCCGGAATGTTTCGGCTACAGCCCCCGTGAAGCCAGTTACATGGACCCGCAGCACCGGATCTTTCTTGAATGCGTCTGGGAGGCCCTGGAGCAAGCCGGATACGATCCGGGCGCATTTCCGGGCGCCATCGGCCTCTATGCCGGCTGCGGCGACGCAACTTATCTTTTCCACCTGCTCCAGTCAGAAACGAATCTTACTGAAGCCGCCAAAGAGTTCTCCACCTTCTTTGGAAATTATCGCGACTTTTTAGCGACGCGCATTGCCTACCGCCTTAATCTGCGAGGCCCCTGTCTTGGCATCCAGACCGCATGTTCCACCTCACTGGTGGCTGTCAATACGGCCTGCTCCGCCCTGTTGAATTACCAGTGTGACATGGCTATTGCCGGTGGTGTTCACGTTTCCGTCCCGCAAAAGAGCGGCAACCTTTACGAGGCTGGGTCGGTTGTGTCACCGGATGGCCATTGCCGGGCCTTCGACGCCGACGCAGCGGGAACAGTGGCCTCCGATGGTGCCGGCGTAGTCATCCTGAAACGCCTTCAGGACGCGCTGGCTGACGGTGACACCATCCAGGCGGTCATTCTTGGCGCCGCCATCAATAACGATGGATCCGGAAAGGTCGGCTTCACAGCACCTGGCGTGGCTGGCCAAGCCGAAGTTATTGCCATGGCTCAGGAGTTTGCCGATATTTCCCCGGAGGATGTCTCCTACATTGAAGCTCACGGCACCGGAACTCTGCTTGGCGATCCCATCGAAATAAAGGCGCTCACCAAGGCGTTCCAGCTTGGCACGCGGCAAACCGGTTACTGCGCAATAGGATCGCTGAAAACCAACGTGGGACACTTGGACGCCGCGTCCGGCGTAGCTGGCCTGATCAAAACCATTCTGGCCTTGCGCCATCGAACCCTTCCACCGAGTCTGAACTTCACGCGGCCCAATCCGGAAATAGATTTTGCTAACAGCCCGTTCTTCGTTAATGACCACCTCTGTGAATGGACCGGCCACAACGGCGTTCGTATTGCCGGCGTAAGCTCCTTCGGCATGGGCGGCACTAACGCACACACGATTGTAACGGAGGCACCGCCATCCGTAACCAGGGCATCGATGAACCCGTTCCACCTGTTTCTCCTGTCCGCGCGCACTGAGTCGGCGCTCGATCAGTCGTCGAACACCCTAGCCGCACATCTGGCCGATCATCCTGAACTGGATCCGGCGGACGTTGCTTTCACTCTGCAGGTGGGCCGGCATCCGTTTGCGCAGCGCCTCGCGCTGGTTGCAGGCTCTTCCGCGGAAGCGGCCGGGGCGCTGCGTCAGGCCTCGACTGGCAAAATCCATCGAAGCAAGGCAGATGAATCGCGTCGTCCATTGGCCTTCCTCTTCCCGGGCCAGGGACTCCAATGCGTCAACATGGGACGCGCTCTTTACGAGCATGATAAGGTATTTCGTGGGTATCTCGATGCCGGCGCTGACCTCGCGAGCCAACACTTGGATGAAGTCGACATTCGAGCCCTTTTGTATCCAAAGGATGAGCCGTTTGACGATAAGGCTTTGAACGAGACGCGTTACGCCCAGCCGGCGTTGTTTCTCGTGGAGTTTGCGATGGCCAAACGCCTGGAGTCGATCGGCATCAGAGCGGATGCTATGCTCGGGCACAGCATAAGTGAATGGGTCGCCGCCTGTCTCGCCGGTGTTCTTTCGTTTGATGACGCGGTCCGTCTGGTTTGCCTGCGCGGCCGTTTCATGCAGCAGTGTCAGCCCGGCGGTATGATGGGTGTGGAACTGACGGAAGAGGAATTGCGCCCGATGCTCCCGCCAGACATCGAAATCGCGGTTCATAATGCCCCTCGCTGGCTGGCCATATCCGGACCTTTAGCAAGCCTGGAAGACCTGCGTACACGCCTGGACGCGGCGCAAATCCCAAGCCACCAGCTTAGGGTCAGCCACGCGTTTCATTCCGCTGCAATGGATGAGGCGGCCGAAAAGTTCGAGGGCAGTTTACAAAATATCCGGTTGCGTCCTCCGGACCGTCCGTTTATTTCCAATGTCACGGGAACGTGGATTTCTCCGGAGCAGGCCTGCAGCCCGTCTTACTGGGCAAGCCAGCTCAGATCACCGATTCGCTTTCATCAGGGCCTTTCTGTTTTGCTCGAGACGCCAGGGCGGCTTCTCGTCGAAGTGGGTCCGGGACGAGCCCTGAGCCGGTTTGCTTCGCAGGCGGACCTTTCTGCGGAAATGCCGGAAGTCATCTCCACTTGGCCAGCGCCAAAGCAGAATGCCCTTGAGGCAACATTGACTGCAATCGGCCGTCTCTGGCTGACGGGCGCTGAAATTCAGTGGGCAGAACTGCATGCGCCCGAGCGCCCAGGCAGAGTTCCTTTGCCAACCTATCCTTTCGAACGGAAGCGCTGCTGGGTGGATGCTCAACCCCTGTCGCGCGTATCCGCCGCAATGGAAATGCCAGCCGATCTTACAGAAGAGGAATTCCCCGCGAAGAACCCCGACATTCGAAACTGGTTCTACATTCCTTCCTGGGAACAACGACCGATCTCTGCCGGAAGCAAGAATGCAAAGTCACAGACCCTGATTCTGCACGACTCCAATCATCCGCTGACGCAGGTGTTGTCGGGTCTTGGCGCGATTGTTATGGTCGTGAATGGCCCGAAGTTCCTTCAGGTTGACGAACACCTGTTTGAGCTGCCGATGGATGACCGCCTGGCGTATGAAAAACTCTTTCATGTTCTGGATCAAACTGGACGGCGGCCCGGGCGTATCGTGCATGCGACGAATTGTACAGCCTCGGATCCAGATACACCGGACGCGGAACGGGCTAACCTGCGTTACATGGAATTGCTCGCACTTGCCCAGGCGATGGGCAAGTCCATTCCTGGTCATCCTGTTGACCTGATTCTTTTGACCAATCGCCTCTGCCAGGTTGACCCCGGAGACGTGATTGCTCCGGACAAGGCCACGATTAAGGGCCCAGCAAAGGTTATTCCGCTCGAATACCCCGGCGTTCGCTGCCGGATTGTGGATGTGGATGAGGCTGCTCTTGCACAGACGGAATCACTTCTGGCCGAACTGGAAACACTTTGCGACGACACGGTAGTCGCATATCGCAGAGGACAGCGCTGGGTTGAAACTTATGTTCCCAAAGCTCTAGATACTGCCGTTGCCCCGTCGCACCTGCGTGAAAATGGAGTTTATCTGATTACCGGCGGACTGGGTGGAGTCGGAATGGCGTTGGCGGAATATCTTGTGCGAAAAGTCCATGCTCGGGTTGCGCTGGTGAACCGTTCGTCGTTTCCCGGTCGCGAGGAATGGGATGATCTACTGAAAGACAAATCATTCCCGAAGCTTTCGGAAAGCACAGGGTGCATTCACGAGACCGAACGCCTGTTTACGCGCGAATTCGCCATCCGCGGACTTGACGATTACCCGGGCCTGACTGAGGAGTTGAAAGGGCTGAGCGTGCGCCTTATCCGCCGCTATTTTGCATCAAGACTCGGCAGTATAACGG
>CAZISU010000577.1:0-4785 GCA_964541935.1 uncultured Planctomycetaceae bacterium
CGCCTTGAGCTCGTCGAGGTTTGGCGACGAAACGCCCGAGATGGACATTCGCGCGGGCCGATCCGTCTGACGTCCGAACAGCATGGCCCGCCCGACGACTTGGGGGATGGTGGTGGGGTCGAGTTCTGCGGCCGAATCGGGCGAGGGGCGGTCGACCAGTACGAACATGGTCTTGGGCGGGATGTCGTTGTCGTCGACGGGGCGGTAGTCGACTGGCACTTGTTGGGCCCGCTCGCAGGTCGAAAGCACGGCCGCCATTTGATCGACGTCCGTGATTTCGTAGTCGAGCTTGAGAATGTCGTATTCATCGCCGAAACCTTCTTCGCATCGCAGCAGAGCCAAGGCCTCGGCCTCGACGGCATCGTCCGTGGGGACGTCCAAGGCGGCGTATTTTCGCAAGGCCTCGACACAGCCGTCGGGGTCGGCCAGCCAATCGCGGATGATCGAGAGGTTACGCCACAGGGCCGATTCCGTGGGGAAATCTTCAGCCAAGGCGGCCAATTGCTGGGCGGATTCGGCCCAACAGCCTTTTTTCACCGGCTCCATGGCCTCGGCGAAACGCGATTGCCAGATCGCGTCCGCCGGGCATTCGGCCCAGGGCTGATCCTGCTTGAACAGCAGCGGTACCGACGGTGCGCCGTTTATCTTGACCAGCATCTGCAACGGCTCTTGGTCGTCGCGGGCGATCATGATTTGCAACTGCAAGAGCGAACGGCAGGCGGAAACCTCGCCCTCGTGCATGAGCGCGGCCGCCACGGCGCCCATGGCTTCGTAGACGCGGCCGTAAAGTTCCTTGGTCGAAACCGCAAAGGCCTGCTGCAGATGGGCCATGCCCAAGCGACCGTCGCCATCGAGGGCCGCGAGAATTGCCGCTTCGGCCAGCGCCACCGGATTTTCCGGATGGGCCTCGACGAAAACCGCGGACGAGGCCTGCGCCTCTTCCACACGCCCCAGCACTCGCAGCAGACGGGCTTTCAACGCCAGCAGCGACTCGTTGCCCGCATGGGTTTTCAGAAGATCATCCGCGCGATCGACGGCTGCCGCGAACTGCTCGCCCTCGACCATCTTGTCGAGCTTGTTGAGTTCGTCGATCAAATCGCCGCAGCAAAACTTGATTTTTTGTCCGGAACCGCCGGGGCAAAGCGAATAGGGGTCGATGGTCATGGATTTTCCCTTGGAATATGGTTGGCCGCGGAGTCGTCGGACGCTGGCAAGCATCCCCACGCTTTCGGGCAACTATGTGTTTCGTGTTTCAGACAAAGGCGAATCCGCGATGGTAGCATATCGGCCGGACTTTGACGACCCACCCGCCCCGCACCCGGCCAGTAGAGGGGGGTGAAATGCGGGATTCCCTAAAAACTAGATGTGTGGCACGCTATGAGCGCAGCGAAGGGCGTGATGGAGCAGATACTGGGAGCAGATCTTGAGTGAGTTCCATTCTTTCCAATTCACTCATTCAGACCACACCGTTCTCAACAAACAAGTCGAGCATCGCGGGCTTCCAGTCACAGCCCCAAGAAACTAGCGTTAAAACCCTTGTGAATAATAAGTCTACTAAGTAATATATATCTTGTGCTCAAAGTTGGTGATTAATCGCATTTAAGCTTTAAGCCCAGTGCGATAAATTCCTGAGGCTCCTGCTTTCCTAGGCCAAACAGTACATCAAAAATCACGTTAGCTGAACTAATATCAGAATCTCCGTTTGCATGAGGGGTGCCTGCTATGATGACTGGACAATCGACGAGAATCCACCATTCTGATTCGGGTTCCGCTGTCACTTGTTTATCGTTTGGGCTTGTTGTTTGTTTGTGCCTGTTTTGTTTTGTCCAGCCGGTCCGCGCCACAGTCGTATGGTCCGGCGACCTCGATCCTGCCGATCCTACCACCTGGGACTCAAGCACGTATTCCGCGTACATCGGGAAATACAGCTACGGTTCGCTAAACATCACAGATGGCAGTAACGTCTTAGATACAAATGGCTACATTGGCCACAATTATCAATCTTCGGGCGATGTTTTAGTGGATGGCGGAGAATCAACATGGACGAACGTCAGGAATCTCTACGTTGGCTACTCCGGTAGTGGCTATCTGAGTATCATAAGTAGCGGCGAGGTTACCGTTGGATGGGACACATGGGTGGCTTACTATCACAGTTCTGCCGGCACGATCCACTTTGATAATGGGACACTTACGACAGGAGGTCTTGTCTGTTCCACCGACGACCTTTCTGGTACGGGTACGATTAACACCCACGGGCTAGTCAGCGATGTCAATCTGGTTTTCGATGCCACGCATGGTTTGAATCAGACATTAAGCATTGATAATAATCCCGGCCAAAACATCACCGTCAATTTGAATGTCGACGGCTCAGCTTCGATGGGGGCCGGCTTTCGCGGTGTTGGAACGCTGAGCATTTTCGATGGAATAGTCGTTGAATCAACAAACGGTTCCATCGGCTACAAATCTGGCTCGACAGGCGAGGTCACCGTAGACGGATCCGGTTCAATGTGGATAAACAGAGGCGACCTCTTTATCGGCACCTCCGGCAACGGCACGCTGAATATCAATAATGGTGGAGCGGTCACCAATACCAATGGTGCCATCAGCGAAGGAGACAATTCTACGGGCGAGGTAACGGTGAATGGGGCTGGCTCGACGTGGACAAACAACTGGAACCTCTACATCGGTAGTGGCGGTAGTGGCACGCTGAATATTATCAATGGCGGGCTTGTGAGTGTCGCGGAAACTCTCTCTATCGAAAGATATGGCAAGGGGAACGGTTTAATCAACTTGTCTTGTGGCGGGATGCTCGCCCTACACGGACAGACCGATGATTCGCTGGCCGAATTTTTAGGGATGGTCAATGTTACTGACGCAATTCGCTACTGGAATTATTACATCTCGGATTGGGCAGATATCACTGGCGCAACCTATGGAGATGATTACACGTTGAGCTACTTAACCGAAGGCGATTTGGCAGGCTATACGATTTTGACCACGAGTGTGCCCGAGCCAACCATGGCCGGTGATGCTAATCATGACGGGATTGTTAATGACGTCGACGCCGCAGTGCTGGCTAAGTATTGGCTAACCGAATCCGGGGCTTTCTGGGGAATGGGTGACTTCAATGACGATGGTGCCGTCAATGATATTGACTCCGCGCTGTTGTCAGCCAACTGGCAAAGAGGCGTAAGCGGCGCTGAACAATCCGTACCTGAGCCGTCTACTGTTGCCCTACTTGTAATGAGTGCTGTTGGTTACCTGGCATATCCTCGTCGTAGGAGAAACTGACTATTGCTGTCAGCGTCAGACGCATAGCAGCCCGTTGAAAAAGGACTGCGTTGGGGCCGGGAGGGCGAAGCTCCTGCTGAACCACGAACCACACCCGGCTCAGCAGGAGCTTCGCCCTCCCAAGACATTATTTCAACGGACTGGTAGACGCCAGTAAAAACCGCCGTTACCCGATCGTTCCCACTCCCCGGTACCAACCAAACTCCATCTTTTCCACACGGGTGCCGCTCAAGTCTGGGCTTGCCACACAAATCTTCCCGCCAAACAGGTCATTAAACCCAAAACCAGCAACACCAATCCGCCGGGCTCGGGCACCGTGGCCGAGGTCGATGGCTGCCAATTGGCTGCCAAGAGCGTGGCGTCGGTGTCGTCGACCGCTCCGTCGCCGTTGAAATCGCCCATGGCCCAAGTCGCGTCGGTTAGCGTTTGCCAGTTGGCGGCCAGCACGGAGGCGTCGGTCGCGTCGACTGTGCCGTCGCGGTTGGCGTCGCCGGGTGCTGGGGCGGTGGTGATTATTTCGAAGGTGTCAAAACGGTTGCGGCCGGAATGGAGATTGTCGATATATAGCCCGAAGCCGGTTATCAAGCCCGCGTCGAGCACGGCGGCTTGGCCCAGTTCGAGGCTGTTGCCGGGCACAAAATCGAGCCGCAGCCACGCGGTCTCGTCGAGCAGGATGCTTTTTTGTTCCCACGCACCGTCCGCGTTGTTCTGGACAGTTTGGTCGGAAACGAACCAGTTGCCCGCGCCGATTTCCAACGCCAGACGCACCTGATCTTGGCTGCTGGAATTGCGTTGGAACCAACGGGTTTCTATGGCGGTCCACTCTGCGGGATCTAGTTGAAACTCGTTGGTGTAGTATAGATAGTCGAGACCGCTTTGGTCGTCGAGGCAGATTGCATAGCCGACGGCCAGTTCCGCATTGGCCGCGTTGGAATTGACGGGCGTCGCAGTCACCGGCATCCCAGTGACAAGCGAGAGGATGGGTTTGGTGACCGCCTGGCCGTTGCCTTTACAAATATACCAGCCGGTTTCCTGCAAGGGTTGATCTTGACCGGCGTCGTTGGGGAAAATCTCGCGATATAAGGCGTCGACTTGCACGGGCGGAGGATAAACACCCGCCTGATTGATGAGCACTTGAAAGCGGGCCTCGTCCGAGACGCCACTTCCGGCCAGCACGTCGCTTTCGGTAAAGGCGGCCATGAGGATCTGCTTATCGGTGGTGCGATTGTAGTCGTAGGTAATACGAATCGTGCCGTCGGCGCCCTGTGCTCCGTCGGGATAAGAGACGCCCAAGCGCTCGTCGAGCAAGAGCCCACCTTGCCAGGAAAACCCGTCGTTACTGGAAATGTAAGCGGTCAGATGCGATCGAACCAGTTGCCCGCCGGGCGCGCTGTGTTTGACCATCAAGAGGTTGCCCGAATCGAGCCGGCGCATAAAGAACCGTGCGGCCGGGTGCGATATGCCCGAGGGCGAGACTTCGTTCCAATTTTCGCC